>DAIRVL010000010.1:0-27734 GCA_036802845.1 Pseudomonadales bacterium
ACCCGATAAAGACATGGTATTGATGGATATTATGATGCCGGAAATGGACGGCTACGAGGCGATGATTGAAATTCGTAAAAACCCTAAATTGGCCAAACTCCCGATTATTGCCTTAACCGCAAAAGCGATGAAAAATGACAGGCAAAAATGTATTGAGGCGGGTGCGAATGATTACATTACCAAACCGATTGAGGCAGACAAGCTGCTGTCATTAATACGCGTGTGGTTACATAAGCGCTAATAATCATGGGGATAATTATTGGTTTATTATGTCAAAAATAACATCACTGGATTCCATTAACAGGATGGATGACGTGGAGTCAGAGGCTGAATCCGAACTCGAGCTTGATCTGTTTCTTGAGGCCGTGTATCGGAAATACGGTTATGATTTTCGTTTATACAGCCGGGCATCAATGAAACGACGCATCAAGTTGCAGATGCATCGACTCAAGCTCAGTAATATTTGTGAACTCATCCATCTTGTACTGCATAATGAAAAAGAGTTTGCTGAAATTCTATCGCAAATGACTGTAAACGTTACAGAGATGTATCGTGATCCTGATTTTTTCAAAACATTTCGTGAGCAGGTGATACCAAAACTTAAAAGCTACCCTTCGTTGAAAATATGGCATGCGGGTTGTGCATCTGGCGAAGAGGTGTATTCGATGTGCATCTTGCTTAAAGAAGCGCAGCTGTATGATAGAAGCTATATATATGCCACTGATATTGATCATTCCTCGTTAGAGCGCGCCAGAAAAGGTATTTTCTCCATTGATAATGTGGCGCGCTATTCACTCAATTATATTGAGTCGGGTGGTTTGACCTCCTTAAGTGATTATTACACGGCACGTTACGATAGCATTATTATGGACAGTTCCTTAAAGAAGAATATCATTTTTGCCAACCATGATTTGGCAACCGATCAATCCTTTGCAGAAATGCAAGTGATCATATGTCGTAATGTGGTGATTTATTTTAATCATCGGTTGCAAAACAGAGTGTATCAGTTGTTTACCCGCAGCCTTGATCTAAACGGATATTTATGTCTTGGCACAAAAGAAAGTATCCGCTTTTCTGAGTGCGAACCGTTTTATAGTGTTATTGATCCTCAATACAGAATTTATTGCAGAAACAAACAAAATGATGCTTTCGAAATCAGATAAGCAGACAGTTAATGATCTCGCTTCACTGACTGCTCGACATTACAAACTTGTGGTGATAGGTGCATCGTGGGGCGGCTTGAATGCAATTTCGAAAATATTAAAACAGCTTCCGGCTAATTTCTCTCTTCCCATATTGATTGCACAGCATCGATACCGGCACCGTAGAGGTGAGGAATACCTGGTGCAAACACTGGGTGCAGAGAGCAAATTAAGGGTCATTGAACCGGATGACAAGGAAGCGATACAAGCCTCTACTGTGTATATTGCACCGAGTAATTATCATTTGCTGGTTGAACAACAGGGTATTCTGGCGCTCTCGAGTGATGAGTTGATTAATTTTTCTAGGCCTGCTATTGACCCCTTGTTTGAATCAGCTGCGGATGCTTATCGGCATCAGACGATAGGGATTATTCTAACGGGTGCCAACAGCGATGGCGCTAAAGGTCTTTATGCGATTAAAAAACAGGGCGGCCTGGCTATTGTTCAGAATCCGGCAAGCGCTGAAGCCGTTAACATGCCAACAGCGGCCATTAAGATGACGGCAGTGGATGCTATTCTTGAGCTTGATCAAATTGCCGCTGTATTAATAGAAATTGATAAAAATCAGAATCCGGCGCTGTCTTGAGTTTCCCCCGTCACTGCAAATAAGACTACATAAAGTGTACCGTTGTTTTACAAATGAATTACACGGCAGCAGTCATATTTTTTAACGAATAAAAACAATATGGTAGAAAATATTTTTTCCTTGGAGACGGTTTGTTTGTGGGCATTTCTGACGTAGACATGCCTTTGCATAGAGCGTTATCACCCGCATGAACAATCCGCGATCATAATTGCATCTATCATTAACAGGAGCGGTTTTTTTATTGGTTTTGTTGATACCGTTCACACCTCCTTTTTTAAAATGCATTTCATGTGAAGTAAAGATTGACTGATGCTGAAACAAAACATATTGCTTGTCGATGATCATCCGGAAAATCTGATTGCTCTTGAGGCGGTTCTTGAGGCCCCCGATAGAAATCTGGTGAAGGCGTATTCCGGACAGGATGCGCTGGGACTTGCGTTAAAAATGGATTTTGCGTTGGTCTTGTTAGATGTGCAAATGCCTGAAATGGACGGTTTTGAAGTAGCTTCATGGATGCGCAAGCATAAAAGAACCCGATCCATCCCTATTATCTTTGTGACGGCCATTAATAAGGACCAGCAATATATTTTTAAAGGCTATGAGTCAGGTGCAATTGATTATCTGTTCAAGCCTGTTGATCCGATCATTCTGACGCATAAGGTAAGTTTCTTTCTTGAACTCGATGAAAAGAACCGTTTGTTACAAAACCGCATTGATGAAATTATTCGTCTTAAAGAAACCAATGAATTGTTACTCAAGTCGGTCGGAGAGGCGCTGATTGGTGTGGATGTCAGTGGCAATATCACCTTTGCCAATCCGGCAGCCAGTGAGGTGTTTAATGTGCCGGCTGATAACCTTCTGCAACAGAACATTTCGTCACTTCTTGCGTATGATGACACAGATGAAAATCCCTTTGTTTGGCAAGAAAGTGCGACCTTTTTAAAATGCTCACAAGGCATCACCGACAAAAAAGATTTTAATATTTATGGTTTGCGCGATAAACGAACATTTCCAGTTGAGTTTATCGCGACACCCATTTCCAAATCGGGTGAGTCTTTGAGTGGTGCCGTGTTTGCTTTACGTGATATTACACAACGCAGGGAAATTGAAGAAAAACTGATTTACTCCGCACGTTATGATCCGCTCACAGGGCTGGTTAACCGTAATTATTTTGAACAAATGCTGGAAAACTCCTTGGCCAGGGCAAGACGTAATGATGACATGGTTGGGCTCATATTCCTCGATCTTGATCATTTCAAGGAGGTTAATGATACGCTGGGTCATAACGTCGGCGATGTGCTGTTAAAAGAAGTGGCATTGCGTTTGAAGTCATGTATTCGTGAGGTTGATACACTCTGCCGTTTGGGGGGTGATGAATTTACGCTGATTCTGGAAGCGATTCATGAGGAGGAAAATATCGTCACCGTGGCAACAAAGTTATTAAAAAAACTGGCAGAACGTTTTTTTATCAATGTGTCTAACACGGTGTATGAGGTGCATGTTGGCGCGAGCATAGGATTGGCATCCTTTCCCGATTCGGCCGATACGGTGCCCAGTCTGCTTAAATGTGCAGACATTGCCATGTATCAAGCCAAATCACTGGGTAGAAATAACTATCAGGTCTATAACAGTCATATGGAAGCGAAAGTTCGCCGTACATTGGAGCTGGAAAATAATTTAAGAGCGGGCATCCAGAATAAAGAATTTGTGTTGCACTATCAGCCGCAAGTCGATCTTCGTACGGGGCACATTGTTGGCGTAGAAGCGCTGGTTCGTTGGGCACCGCCGAATGGCCCCATGATTTCACCCGCTGAATTTATTCCTATTGCCGAAGAATCCGGTCTTATTGTGGAGCTTGGTTTTTGGATATTAAAAAAAGCCTGTGAGGATATTGCAGTCATTCAAAGTAATTCAGCAATTCCTGTGACGGTATCGGTTAATTTATCCATTCGGCAGTTAATAAGTAATGATATTACCTCGGTCGTAAAATCCATTGTCGATGACAGTAACATTGATCCATCGCTGCTGAATCTTGAAATCACCGAGAGTATGGTGATGGATAATCCGGAAGAAAAAATTGCCCGCTTGAACGGGTTGCGGAAATTAGGTTTATCTATTTCGGTGGATGACTTTGGAACCGGGTACTCATCGTTAACGTATATTAAACGACTGCCTATCAGTGCGCTCAAAATTGATCGAGCGTTTATTGAATATATTGGCAATGATGCGCAGGGCGAGACCATCGTAAGAACCATTATCAGCATGGCCGATAACCTGAACCTGAAGGTGGTTGCAGAGGGCGTTGAAACACGCGAGCAATTACAATTCCTCGCGTTAAATAATTGTCCTGTTGTTCAGGGTTTTTACTTTAGCAAACCCTTGCCGCTGACCCAGTTTCTGGAATTACAGAAAACGGGTTTCCCGCCGGCGAATGACGATCGGATGAGTTTTAGAGTGGATTCAGCGGCTAACGGTTGAGTGTTTTTAACTCTCAACAAAGGCTCTTTCTACGGTGTAATGCCCTACCTTCCCTTGCCGTGCTTCGCTGAAGCCCTGTTGTTTTAAAATTTCACAGCAGTCTTTTAACATGGACGGGCTGCCGCAAATCATAAAACGATCATGCTCTACATCAAATGCAGGCAAACTGATATCCGTAAACAGCTTCCCACTGGCCATCAAGTCGGTGATGCGGCCCTGGTTTCTGAAAGGCTCACGGGTTACGGTGGGGTAATAAATCAGCTTGTTGCGCACGTCTTCGCCTAAAAATTCATCGTTGGGCAATTCCTGGGTAATCAATTGTTCATAGGCTAATTCCGAGATATTACGGCAGCCATGAACCAGAATAACTTTGTCAAAGTGCTCATAGATTTCATGATCTTTGATGATGCTCATAAAGGGTGCTAAACCTGTGCCGGTGCTGAGCAAATACAGATGACGTCCTGGTATCAGGTTTTCGCGCAGTAAGGTACCCGTGGGCTTTTTGCTTAATAATACCGTGTCGCCGACTTGTATGTTTTGTAATTTTGAGGTCAAGGCACCATCGGCGACTTTGATGCTGAAGAACTCCAGTTCGTCTTCGTAGTTTGCGCTGGCAATGCTGTAGGCGCGCATGAGGGCTTTACCTTCCAGACGCAGCCCCAGCATGATGAAATGGCCATTTTTGAAGCGAAACGTTGGATCACGACGAATACGGAAACTGAACAGGGTGTCATTCCAGTGATGAATGCGGGTGACTTCTGCTTCAATATAATTGGACATCAATGGGCCTCACAGGGGGTAAATACATAATCAACTTGTGACACTATACACAGTGCATTAGTATCGGTGAATTGAATAAATTTGATATATGTATTCGGAATTGCCGATATGAAATACAGTTTCAGACAGTTGGAAGTTTTTTTGGCCGTGGCACACTACCAGAATATCAGCAAGGCTGCTGACACTTTGGCCATGTCGCAATCGGCAACAAGCAGCGCGCTGTCAGACTTTGAAAAACAATTTAATGTGCAGTTTTTTGATCGTATCGGCAAAAAGCTGCAGCTTAACGAGTTGGGGCGGGCGCTTCGTCCCCAGGCCCGGGCGCTCCTTGGTCACGCCCTGGATTTTCAACAACTGCTGGTACAGCAAAGAAGCGCACCTGTATTGAATGTTGGCGCGACCTTGACCATCGGTAACTATTTGCTTGTTGGGGTTATGGCGCGTTACATGGCAGAACAGCCCGGGGCTAAAATCCATCTGCATGTGGCCAACACCGCGATAATAACAGACAAAGTACGCAATTTTGAGCTGGATGTGGGCTTGATCGAAGGCGAACATCATCATCCTGAATTGCTGGTTATCCCTTGGCTGGAAGACGAGCTGGTTGTGTTTTGCTCGCCACAGCATCCTTTTGCGGCACTTAAAACATTGCACGATGAGCACTTGCTGGCGGCGACCTGGATTTTACGTGAACGGGGCTCAGGTACGCGCCAAACCTTTGACCGTGCCATGCACGGCTTGCTGGCAGAAATGGAGTTAGGTCTGGAGCTGGAGCATACCGAAGCGATCAAACGTGCCGTGGCAGCCAATCTGGGGATTGGTTGTTTGTCTCGCGTTACCGTGGAGGATGAGTTTCAGCGCGGCAGTTTGGTTCCTTTGGCGGTGCCGCATCGCAATTTCAGTCGCCGTTTTTATTTCATCACCCACCGCGACAAGTATCTAAGCAGTGGCATTACACACTGGCTGGATTTGTGCCGGCAGCTTGAACGAAAAACAGAGTGAAGTTTTTGTTCAGACTCGCGTTTGTTGCGCCTGTGCGACCAGCTGTTCGAGTCGAATCTTTTCTGCACTGTAACTCACCGGGTCACCTTTTTTGGCTATTAAAGCCAATCCCTTACGGGCCAGTTCAATGGCCGCTTGTTTATTGCCTTGCTGTAATCGTAACTCAGCCAGCAGACGGTAGGGTTTGACCGCCTGAGGATTGATGCGAATGGCGCGTTCCAGCAGCGAGGCGGCTTGATAGCTTTCGTTTTTCGCCAGATGCATTTGGGCTTGATTCAGCAGCATGGTCTGGGGGGCGGAGAGCACTTCTTCTTTGCGCGGGTCATTAGCAAAATCCTGTTGATAGTCCGGTTGGTTTTGTGGTGGGCGTACGGAAGGCGCCGGACGCGGCAGGGGTGCGCGCTGTGCGGGAGTATTGTAGGGCGTGGGACGTGGCCGCACGTGCTCCCGCGTTGACCTGTCCGTGTACTGTGGCGTCTGGGCGCAGGCCGTTAAAAAAATAACCAGGGTGACAAATACAAAACGGAACATAAACAAAATCATCCTAAGGGCTTAACGGATACTGTCTTCAATGAAACCAAGTTCGAATTTTATCGAGCAGGGGGCTGTTCTGGCTGCCGCGACAATCTGTTGATTGATTGGGAATGGACGCAATATGCATGGGAATGTACACCGCGCCAGGGCAACCATTTCCTGTGCGTAAGCCGGAATAAGGATCATACCAGACCCGGCGAATATCATCGCCCTGATAGGGCTGCAGCGAGTGTATCGGCATACGTGACATGATGTCCGTCCAGACCCGCAAGGCACCACTGGCACCAGTCAGAGGTGTGGGTGCGTTATCGTCACGGCCGAGCCAGACAACGGTGAGGTAGTCTTCTGAAAAACCGGCAAACCAGCTGTCACGCATGCCATTGGTGGTACCTGTTTTGCCTGCAACATCAATACTACGGGGCAATACAGCGTAAGCGCCTTGCCCTGTTCCCTCTCGCATTACGCTTTTTAACGCCTCGGTTAACAGGGCAATGGCTTGTGGTTCGAAGCGTTGTCCTACGGTCAGTGGATAACGACCCAACGCCTGGTTTTTGGCATCCAATACTTCGAGAATGGCGCGTAAGGGGGTGTTAAAACCATCCGAGGTAATGGTTTGATAAAATGTGGTCACCTCAATCAGCGTCAGATCCGTGCCGCCCAACAAAATGGCCGGATAGGGGGGTAAGTCACGCTCAACGCCCAAACGTTTCACTGTATCCAAAACCTTCGTCAGGCCAACTTCCATACCTAAACGAGTGGCCGCCTGATTGTAGGAGTGGGCAAGCGCTTCCATTAGCGTTACGCGGCCATGACTCTTGTGATCATAATTCTGGGGTGACCAGGGCTTGTTATTGGACTTGATTTGTATCGGTGAATCGTCAATTAAACTGCCCAGATGGTAACGGCTGTAGTTCTCAAACGCGGTCAGATAAATAGCAGGTTTCATTAATGAGCCAATAGGACGGGCCGCATCCAATGCGCGATTAAATCCCGGATTACGCACATCACGACCACCTATTAATGCCAGCACTTCACCTCCGTCTGCCGAGGTGATCATGACTGCGCCTTGCAGACTGCCTGCGGGCATTTTATAGGCGCTTTCCAGGGCTTTGACCTTGTTGACCACGGCGTTTTCAGCGCGCTCTTGCAGTGCCGGATTGAGTGTGGTGAAAATACGCAAACCTTCGTTGCGCAGATCTTTTTCGTTGTAATCGCGTCGCAACTGACGTTTCACTAAATCAATGTAAGCTGGGTAGGGCGAATTGCTGTAGGGCTTGCTGACAATATTGAGTGCTTGTTTTCGTGCCCATTGATAGCGTTCATCGTTGATGACGCCTTGTTCTTTGAGCACATCCAGAACCTGATTGCGGCGATTTAAGGCGCGCTCGGGAAAACGTCGTGGGTCGTAGTAAGACGGGCCTTTAATAATGCCCACCAGCAGGGCAATTTGTTCGAGTTTGAGTTGTTCAACGGAACGACCAAAATAGTAAGAGCTGGCCAGACCCAGGCCATTGATGCTTTTGTCGCCATTTTGACCCAGATAAATTTCGTTCAGATAGGCTTCGAGAATCTCGTTTTTGTCGTAATGATATTCCAGCAACAAGGCCATGACTGCTTCAACGGCCTTGCGCAAATAGCTGCGTTGATCACTCAGGTAAAGATTTTTCACTAACTGTTGTGTAAGTGAACTACCGCCCTGGGCAATGTGACCAGCCTTGACGTTGGCCCACATCGCGCGGGCAATACCGCGCCACGAAATGCCTTTGTGTTCAAAGAAATCACGATCTTCAACCGTCAGCAAGGTTTCGATAAAGAGGGGCGGCACCTGATCCAGAGAAATCAGGGCCCTGTCTTCATTATGGGTGGGATAAAAACCACCGATCTCCATGGGTTCGAGGCGCAGTAAATCCAGGCTGTCGCGATCGTTGCCATTGGGCAGGAGGTTACGAATGCTATGTACCTCACCACCGACAAAGGTGACTTCGACTTTTCGCTGTGGTTCCCGGCCATCAAGAAACTGAAAGTCATGACTATAGAATTGCAGGCGATAGCCATTACGATGATAACTGCCCGGTTCTTTGACCTGCGTGTCATGGCGATAGCGTAAACGCACTAACTCCTTTTCAAGCTCCGGGGCGCTGAGGGACAAGCCCGGATAAAGCTCCAGAGGTCGTGCATAAATTTTTGCAGGCAAGGCCCAGCGTTTGCCATCAAAGCGTTCTCGCACCATGGAGTCGAGCACAAAGGTGGCAGCCGCTGCCAGCAAGACAACAATCAGCACTATTTTGATCCATAAAAGGCCGGTGCCTGAGCGTGTGCTGGCTTTTTTTCGTGATGAACGCGACGTGCTTTTAGTTGCTCTGCCGGTTTTTCTTGATGGTGCACGTTTGCTTTTAGCCATTACTTCCCGAAATATGTCCACGCTTTTAAAGAGCGGCTATTCTACCTGAGTGGCTAATAAAACGGGGTCAATTTAATGTGATATTGTTATAATCCCGCAAAATTTTCTGGCTGATGCCCCGCTCATGTATTTTAAGGAAACCCTATGACCCACTACCACGTCTATGCCGTTGGCAATGCGATTGTTGATAAAGAATTTCAAGTAACGGAAACAGTTTTTAGCGAGCTGGATATCGTAAAAGGCCATATGACACTGGTGTCTGAAGCGGCACAAATCGAGCTTATTCATACGCTCAAACAACGCTTCGGTTTACGCAAGCGCGCCAGCGGTGGCTCGGCGGCAAATACCCTCATGGCGGTACAGTGTTTTGGAGGTAAAACCTTCCTTTCCTGCAAAGTGGCCAATGACGAAGCGGGCGATTTTTATGCCCACGATCTGGCCGCTGCGGGTATTCACACAAATCTTAAAATCGAGCGCGAGCCTGGCGTTACCGGGCGCTGTGTGGTGATGGTCAGCCCCGATGCCGAGCGGACCATGCTTACCTGTCTGGGTATTGCGGGTGGTTTGGGTGAAATGGAGTTGATGCCTGATTTAATCGAATTTTCGCATTATTTTTATATTGAAGGTTATTTGGTTACGTCAGACAGTGCGCGTGCTGCGGCGATTAAAGGAAAAAAAATCGCCCAGAACAGCGGCAATAAAGTGGCTTTGACATTTTCTGATCCTGGCATGGTTGAACACTTCAGGGCGGGCTTGCAAGAGGTCTTGGGTAGTAGCGGTGTTGATCTCTTGTTCTGTAATCGTGAAGAAGCATGCACATGGGCGGGCAGCCAGTCATTGACCGATGCGGTGGCGGCATTGAAAAAAATCGCCCGGCAGTTTGCCATTACCCTGGGGGCTGAGGGGGCCTTGCTGTATGACGGCAAGGACCTTGTCACGGTTAAGGGATTTCCTGCTAAAGCCGTGGATACTAACGGGGCGGGTGATATGTTTGCCGGCGCTTTTCTCTACGGATTGACCCACGCTTACCCTTTTGAAACCGCCGGACGTTTCGCAACATATGCGTCTTCAATCACCGTTGCCCATTTTGGTCCGCGTTTGGAGCCAGAGCACTATCGCTTGATTCTGCAAAATTTTCAGGCGCTTTAGGCCGCTCAGAGTTTTTGCAAAAAGCCTGCAATACGTTCTACCCCTTCGTGCAAACGAGGCAGGGACGTGGTGTAGGCAAAACGAATGCTTTGTTGTGTCCGGTGATGACCAAAATCAATGCCCGGTGTTACAGCAACACCGGCTTTTTCCAGTAATTCCAGACAAAATGGATAACTTTCCTGGGTAAAACGTTCGGCACCCGCGTAAAGATAAAAGGCCCCTTGTGGACAATGATTAATGCTGAAACCCAAACTGCGCAGTGCGGGTAGGAGATAATCCCTGCGCGCCTGAAAAGCCCGTCGCCGATCTTCCATTTCTTCCTGTGCTGCCGGGCTAAACGCCGCCAGCGCGGCATACTGCGCTACGGTTGATGGCGCAATAAAATAGTTTTGCGCGAGTTTTTCCAGACCCTCTATCAAGGCTTCGGGAACAACCATCCAGCCCAGTCGCCAGCCGGTCATGCCGTAATATTTGGAAAAACTGTTAATGATGATTGCATCAGCATGGCATGAAAGCGCAGTGGTGATCGGGTCGCCATAAGTGAGTCCATGATAGATTTCATCCACAATCATCCAGCCCTGGTAGTAACGGACAGTTTCGGAAAGGGCGCTCAGTTGGCTTGAGGTTAAAATGCCCCCGGTAGGGTTGGCCGGTGAGGCCAGCAGAATGCCGCAGCTGTTGGCTTGCCAGTATTGTTTTACCAGCGCCGGTGTCAGGGCGTAATCGTTGTCTGCCTCAACGGGCACCATCACACTTTCACCGCCGACCAGTTGCAGAAAATGTCGGTTGCACGGATAACCCGGATCGGCCATAAGCAGACTCTGGCCGGGATTCACCAGCAAGGCTGCGGCCAATAACAAGGCGCCCGAGGCGCCTGCGGTAATGACGACTTGCTTGGGGCTGATTCGTACACCATATGATTCGACATAGTGCAGTGCTATTCTTTCACGCAGTTCAGGCAAACCCAGCGCCGGGGTGTAGTGGGTTTTGCCTTGTTGCAGTGCCTGCTCAGCAGCGGCCACAATGGCTTTTGGGGTAATAAAGTCGGGCTCCCCGATTTCCATATGAATGATGTCACGCCCCTGGCGTTCTAGCTGTTTTGCCTTGCCCAGAAGCTCCATGACTCTAAAGGGAGCGATTGAATCAACCCGTTGCGCCCAGGGTCTGGGGAGGGAATGGTGTGTCAAGGTGTGCGTCCTGATTTAGTGAGGATTCATTATGACCAAAGCAGATCGTGAATACAAAAGCGCTGTTTTAATCCGGTAATAACAAGAAGGTTCCATTGACACAGTACATATTAAAGAAATTGACGTGCTCTCTTTAGGCACTACAATAAGAGCTTGAATCTGGCCAAGGATGTTCGGCGCGTGGTCATGGATTCGCCCGATGCATTGCCTGCACGGCCAAAAACTTGCCAAACTGCGATTGCACTGGTATAGATGCTGGCCTGAAAACTTAGATGTAAACGAGGTTCATGTCATGGCGACAAAAAACACGTCTTCTTCCGTAAAATCATATACCTCTTTTGCTCCCTACAAGGAAAAAAAGGGAGAGGAATATATGAATGAAAAACAACGTGCTCATTTCAGGGCTATTCTGGAAAGTTGGCGGGATGAGCTCATGCAGGAAGTGGATCGCACCGTGGTGCACATGAAGGATGAGGCCGGCAACCTGCCTGATCCGAATGATAGAGCCTCGCAGGAAGAAGAATTCAGTCTGGAATTGCGTACCCGTGATCGTGAGCGCAAGTTGATCAAGAAAATTGAGCAAACGCTCACGCATCTCAAAAATGATGAATACGGTTATTGCGAAACCTGTGGTGTGGAAATTGGCATCAAACGGCTTGAAGCCCGACCTACGGCAACGCAATGTATTGACTGCAAAACGCTTGATGAAATCAAGGAAAAACAAACACTCGGTTAAGCCTTGCGTTTGAGTGCGGTGTCTCTATACCGTGGTCGTTTTGCGCCGTCACCGACAGGGCTGTTGCATTTTGGTTCCCTGGTGACGGCACTGTGTAGTTATCTGGACGCGCGTCAACACCAAGGCCGCTGGTTGCTGCGAATTGAGGATGTTGATCCGCAACGCGAGCAAAAAGGCGCAAGTGACCTCATTCTAACAGCCCTTGAACGTTATCACTTGTATTGGGATGAGCACGTGCTGTATCAGCGTCAGCGTGGCGCTGTGTATGAGGAACATTGTCAGCGTTTACTGAGCGAGAAACGGGCATTTTATTGCACCTGCAGTCGATCCACGCTTGGCGAACCGGGGCAGATTTACCCTGGCCATTGCCGCCATCAGTTTTCCCTTCCCTCGACCAGCGCTGCCATTCGTTTCCGGGTCGATAACACCGAGCTGTGTTTTAACGATCAACTTCAGGGGCCTTATTGCCAAATACTGGAGCGTGATGTTGGTGATTTCATTATCAAAAGAAAGGAACTGTATTACGCGTACCAATTGGCAGTGATCGTTGATGATCACCACCAGGGCATTACCCATGTAGTGCGTGGTATCGACTTGCTGGATAACACGCCGCGCCAGATCGCTTTATTGCGGTTTTTTGGCTACCCTGAACCCAAGTATGCTCATGTGCCGCTCGTTGTGAATGCGGCGGGGCAGAAACTGAGCAAGCAGAATCTCGCCTTGCCAATTTCTTTAGACGATGTGCGTCCAACCTTGTTGCTGGCCTTAAGAGCGCTTAAGCTGAATCCACCCCAGGAGCTCTTGAGTAATTCGATGGATGACATCATGCGCTGGGCCGAAAAACACTGGAATACCTCCCTGCTCGCAAATCAAAGGCATTTACCTTGCCCTGAGCATTTGCCAGCTTAACGTTATTGATTGCGACGGTTTCTTTGTCATGTACATAGATCGCTTGCTTATTTTGTTCATTCTCGGCGCGTATCTTTTCACCCCCATCATTACCCATTGGTGGATTGAGGGTGGCAGTGATTGGTATCGTCCCTATCTGATCTGGATTGGGCTCATTACCACGTCGTTCTGGATTACACGCAGCAGGGATTTTGATGAGTTTTAGCCTGACCGAACTGGTGCTGGTGGGCCTTGTGTATTTGTCCACCTTGTTTCTTATCGCTTTCTTTGCAGAGCGCGGCGTTATTCCCAGGCGCTTAACCCGTCATCCTGTGGTCTATATCCTTTCATTGGGCGTTTATTGCAGTGCATGGGCGGTGTATGGCAGCGTGGGTTTTGCCCATGATTACGGCTACAATTTTCTGGCTTATTACTTGGGAATCGCTGGCGCATTTCTGATTGCGCCCATTACGCTTGCGCCTTTTCTGCGCCTTGCGCACACCTACAAACTCAACTCCCTGGCCGATTTGTTTACCTACCGTTATCGCAGCCAGATGGCGGGTGCCAGTGTGACGATTTTTCTCATTATTGGTTTGTTGCCGCTGCTGGCTTTGCAAGTTCAAGCGGTGGCGCATTCGGTGGCTTTGTTGAATGGCCACATTAACGAAAATGCGGTGGCATTTTTTTTCTGCCTGATCATTACGCTGTTTACCGTGATGTACGGTGGCCGCTCCAAGGGGGGGCGTATCAAAAAGCATGAAGGGCTGGTGCTTGCCATTGCCTTCGAAACCCTGGTCAAGATTCTGATCATGCTCAGCATTAGTGCCTATGCGATGTACGGTGTTTTTGATGGCCCGCACAGTCTGCAAGTGTGGCTGGATGCCAACCCTTCAGCCATGGATTTATTGTATGAGCCCTTGAGAGAAGGCCCCTGGCGCAGTTTGATTTTTACCTTTTTCGCCGCCTCCATCGTCATGCCGCATATGTATCAAATGGCTTTTGCCGAAAGCACTAATCCGCGATCCTTGTTAACGGCGAGCTGGGGTTTTCCATTGATTTTGTTTCTGATTGCTTTGTCGATTCCACCCATACTCTGGGCGGGAATTAAACTGCAAAGTCCGGTCAGTCCGGAGTATTTTACCTTAGGCATCGGTTTGGCTACGCAGTCACATCTCTTTGCGCTCATGGCTTTTGTCGGTGGCTTAAGCGCATCGAGCGGGATCATTATTGTGGTCACGCTGGCACTGGCTGAAATGTGTCTCAATCATGTCGCGGTGCCTATTTATAAACCTAACGCACAGCATTTCTCTATTCGCTGGATGAAATTGAGTAAACGCGTGTTGATTTTTTCGATTATTTTAAGCGGGTTTTTATTTTATTTGCTGCTGGGAAACAAGTTTAATCTGACGCAACTGGGTACGATTTCCTATACGGCAACGATGAATTTTGTACCAGGGATTTTGGGTTTGCTTTTCTGGAATAAAGCCAACCGTCAGGGCGTGATCAGCGGTTTAGCGGTGGGTTTTATTCTGTGGTTTATTCATTTTCTATTACCGGCAATTACGCATACCAACGCGTCCACAATGTTTGCATTAACGCTTGCGGACGTGTTTGACGAAGAAGTCGATTATATTGCCGGTGTTATTACTATTGTCTGCAATGCGCTTGTCTTTGTCATGGTTTCCTTGCTGACTAAAACAAGTGAAGAAGAGCAGCGTGCCGCCGAGGTGTGCGCGCTTGATACTCGACAACAATCAAGTCAGTGGGAACTGGCGGTGAACTCCGCTTCGGAATTTATTCCCAGTCTCGCGCCCTTGATTGGCGAATCCATAGCAGAACGTGAAGTTGAAGATGCCTTGTATGAAATAAAATCGGACATGAACGAAAGACGCGCCTATGCCTTGGTTCGTCTGCGTGATCGACTGGAAGGAAATCTGTCTGATCTGATGGGGCCTGCGCTTGCCCAGGAAATCATGGATCAGGCTATTCCATATAAACAAAAAGCCGAAACAGCAAAGTATGAAGATGTGCACCGACTTGAAAGCCGGATAGAAATGTATCGCCACAAATTATCCGGTCTGGCTTCAGAGCTTGACAGTTTGCGGCGTTTCCATCGACAAACCCTGGAAGATTTGCCTATTGGTGTTTTTTCCTTAAGCGAGAGCGGCAAGATACAGGGCTGGAATAAAGCGATGAAAGCCTTAACACAGCTTGATGGTCGCCAGATTACGGGCACACAAATCGATGCGATGCCTGAACCGTGGCGTACATTTTTTATAGACTTTATTCGCGGTGACTCCTCTCATCTGCCGCAGGCTGAAATGAGCGTAGGAGATAAAACCCATACCCTGAGTTTACATAAAGCCGCTGTAGGTAAACGAAAACAAGCGACGCCGAGCAGTCTGGTTATTGTGGTTGAAGAGCTGACAGAGTTACGTCTGCTGGAAGCCGAGCTAATTCATAGCGAGCGTTTGGCGTCAATCGGACGGTTTGCGGCGGGTATTGCACATGAAGTGGGTAATCCCATTACGGGTATTGCCTGTCTTGCACAGAACATTCGTTATGACACCGAAGATGAGAACATTCTGGATGCGGTTGATCAGATTTTAGTGCAAACCAGTCGGGTGACGCGTATCGTACAGTCGCTGGTCAATTTCAGTCATGCCGGTGAAGTGACCAAAACAGAACATGTGCCGGTGAATCTTAATCAGTGTGTCACGGATGCCATGGATCTCTTACGGCTTGGTTCAGCTGGCAAATCTTTTAATTATCAGAATCAAGTGCCGACCGATTTGTATGTGATGGGTGACTCGCAACGCTTTATGCAAGTATTCGTCAATTTACTTGCCAATGCGCAAGATGCCTCGGTGCCCGGTGGTCGCATTCGTGTTTCGAGTGAGGTGCTGGAGCATTCGATTATTATCAACGTCGATGATGAGGGCGAGGGTATTCCGGCGGCATTGCAGGATCATATTTTTGAACCCTTTGTTACCACAAAGGATCCGGGTAAAGGCACAGGTTTGGGTCTGTCCCTCCTCTTCGGTATTATCGAGGAGCATTACGGGCCTATTGCCGTGAAGAGTTCACTGGGCGAAAAAACAGGCCGAGGTACGCGTTTCATCATAACATTGCCGGCCAGTGCTAATTTGAATCATACCGAAAACGGACGCTGATCAGCACAGGCGGCTGCAAGTAAACATAAAACGGTCTTGTTCTTTAATTGGATGACTGAGTAAGCACGTAGGGAGTAAACACGTAGAAACCATGCATACTATTTTGATCGTTGAAGATGAAAAGGTGATTCGGAATGCCCTGGAACGTTTGTTAACGCGCAATGGCTATCAGGTGGTTTCTACAGGTTCTGTGGATGAAGCCGAGGCCACTGATCTTGATTCTTTCGATCTTATTATCAGTGATTTACGTTTGCCTGGACGACCGGGCACGGCATTAATGAGTCTCGTCTCGGATGTACCTGTATTGATCATGACCAGTTATTCCAGTCTGAAATCGGCCGTTGATGCCATGCGTCAAGGCGCGGTGGATTATATTTCCAAGCCTTTTAATCACGATGAAATGCTGACAACCGTGGCGCATATCATTCAGGAGCATTCGTTCAAAAAAGGACAGGTTTCACCCAGGCAGCACCCTGCGCCGACGCCGAGTAGTGTGATCGAAAAAGACGACTCAGCGACCTCGCAGGAAGGATCCACCATTATCGGGAGTTGTGAGGCAATCAGGCACTTGTTTACCCAGATACAGAAAGTCGCGCCTACCGATACAACCGTACTGATTCTTGGCGAGTCGGGTACGGGTAAAGAGCTGGTCGCCAAAGATATTCATCAGCATAGTCCGCGCAAAAATGGGCCTCTGATTTCGGTTAATTGTGCGGCAATTCCTGATACCTTGATTGAGTCAGAGCTTTTTGGTCACGAGAAAGGTGCTTTTACCGGTGCAACCACGCGCCGTGAAGGTTTGGTGGAGGCGGCTAATGGTGGCACACTATTTCTTGATGAGATTGGTGAGCTACCCATGGAAGCTCAGGCGCGATTGCTCAGATTGCTGCAAGAAAAAGAAGTCAGGCGTGTTGGTGCGGTTAATGTGATCAAGGTCAATGTGCGGGTGATTGCAGCGACCCATCGTAATCTTAAAGTGATGTCGGAGACAGGACAGTTTCGTCAGGATCTTTATTATCGTTTGAATGTGGTGTCATTGAGACTCCCCCCTTTGCGCGAACGTCAGGATGATATCATGATGTTGGCGCAGTTTTTTCTGGTGCGATATTGCGAAAAAATGGCTCAGCGGCCCAAACGTTTCTCGGCGGCCAGCGAACAATTAATCCGTGCGTATCCTTGGCCTGGCAATGTGCGTGAGCTGGAAAATGCCATTGAGCGCGCGGTAATTCTGAGCGATTCAGATGTTATTACGGACACCGAGCTCGGGATTGAGCTTGCGCTTGTGCCACCGGGGGTGCTTACGGCGCTGCCTATTCTACCGAATGTGCTGGCAAACGAGGACGAGTCAGGCGATATGGAAGAGTCGCTCGAAGATTATTTCCATCGTTTTGTGCTGGAAAATCAGGAGAACATGACTGAAACAGAGTTGGCGCAAAAGCTGGGCATTAGTCGTAAGAATCTTTGGGAGCGTCGCAAACGATTTAATATTCCCAGAAAAAAAGGGCTGTCAAAGTAGTTCTGCCGGTAACACATTGGGGTAAAAAATGTGACGTGTTACTGATTTACTCAAAGGTAACAATATAAGGGGCTTTGTGGCGTAACAGTTTTATTTGTTTTGATGGATTACTGAACGGTCTTTTTATTCCATCGTTATGATTGTATTGTATTTTTTTGTTAAAGATAAATTGTGGTACGAGTCCTGCAATCTACTTCGTCACAATAATAAGAAAATAAAAATAACAAAAATACCTAACAACAAGAATGAAGAATAATAATTAGTGGGTAAGCGTATATCAACCATATACTCTTGCCTTATTAGTTTGAAAGTGCTGGAGAAAATAATAACTATAAAGACTCTCTCCGCAAGCAACTAGAGGCTTTGACAGACACAATAACACAAATAAAAAAGTGGTCTGGTTCAAAGCCTTTTTTGTTTTAGCTGCTCCCTTCGGCGCTATTTTAGGTTTTTATTTCGCCCTGTCTCATCTATCCCCTATAATGGACTGCCCGTAATCGCTGGTACTTACTTACAGACCGCTTTTGCATTTACTTCCACATTGGTTTAACAAGCGATGACTTCTGGTCCCCAAATTATTCCTCGCAAGCAGCATACTATTTCGCGTCAAAATATCAGTGAAAATGCCCTTAAAGTGCTTTATCGTCTGCGTGATGCAGGTTTTGAAGCGTATTTGGTGGGCGGTAGTGTGCGAGATCTTCTGCTTGGTGAGCGGCCCAAGGATTTTGATATTGCCACCAGCGCCCATCCTGAACAGGTGAGGGACTTGTTTCGTAATGCACGATTGATTGGACGCCGCTTTCGTCTGGCGCATATTCTTTTTGGCCGGGAAATTATTGAAGTAGCGACCTTTCGCTCGGCACCTTCATCCTTGGAAAGTGTTCATCACCAGCAATCTGAAACGGGTCAGCTGGTAAAAGACAATGTCTATGGTACGGTAGTGGAGGATGCGCTGCGGCGGGATTTTACCATCAACTCGCTTTATTACTCGATTGATGATTTTACGGTGCGGGACTATGTCAATGGTTTGGCAGATTTGCAGCAACGCCAACTTCGTTTGATCGGCGATCCTGAGGCTCGTTATCGCGAAGATCCGGTGCGTATGCTTCGGGCACTGCGTTTTGCGGCAAAACTTGATTTCAGCATTGCACCTGAAACTGCCGGTCCCATTCCGCAGATGGGCGAGCTGCTGGCCCATATACCGGGCGCGCGTTTGTTTGATGAAATACAAAAAATATTTACCAGTGGTTATGCGGGAGCCTGTTGGGAGTTATTGACGCAATACCAGCTTGTCTCGCGTTTGTTTCCATTCTATTCACTGAAAGTGCTGCAGGACAGGCAAAGTGTGTCTTCTCTGTTTATTGCGCAAGCCTTGCGTAATACCGATGAGCGCATTCAATCGGGTAAGCACACATCACCGTCATTTTTGTTTGCCATCCTGTTGTGGCATCCCATGCTGGGGGCTATGGAAGCGCTGAAGGATGAAGGATTATCACCGCTGGCTGCTTTGCAAAAAGCGACTCAGCATATGTTGAGCAAACAATTAGGTCATATTGCCATACCGCGTCGTTTTCTGATCGCTATTCGGGAAATGTGGGAGTTGCAATTAAAACTTCCACGTCGCCACGGTGATCGTGCAGAAAAACTGCTGACGCATCCACGATTTCGGGCAGCTTATGACTTTTTGTTGTTGCGTGAACAGGCGGGTGAAATTGAGCCGGGGCTGGGGGAGTGGTGGCGCCAATATCAGGAGGCTGACCATATAATGCGAAATACTATGTCGGCAGCCTTGAGTATAAAAAAAGCCCCAAGTAAAAAGCGACAGCGTCGCTCGAAGGCGCAGTCAGCCAGTCAGTCGTAGAAAATGCTATGAGAAATCCCCGTTTTTGTGCCCAGGCGTATATTGGTTTGGGCAGTAATCTTGATCAGCCGCTGATGCAGATTAAAGACGCGCTGGTGCGGATGCAGCAAATGGCTGCAATCGACGTCATGGCCTGTTCGAGTTTTTACCGTAGCGCGCCAATAGGGCCGCAAAATCAGCCGGACTTTGTGAATGCCGTGGCCCTGTTGTACACGACTCTAACGCCATTGGGTTTGCTCCACTGCTGCCAATCGATTGAGCATTCCCAGGGACGGATCCGTCAGGGGCCGCGTTGGGGGCCGCGTACGCTAGATTTGGATATTCTTCTTTATCGCGACCTGACGGCATCGGATGCAATGGCATCTACATGGTTGCGTGTAGACAGCGACATGCTGACACTGCCACATCCCCAGCTCGAAAATCGTGCATTTGTTGTGATGCCCTTGCTGGAAATTGCACCACAAATAGAAGTGCGTGCGGGAGAAAAACTGGAGACTATTCTATCGCACTTAGGTGATCAGAGACTGGAGAAACTGACAGATGATGCGCACACATAAATTCTCCTTGCAAGTCATCTTAAAGCGTGGCATTTCTAACGCTTATGTGTAAACAATCTGCAGTGAGTCGTAAAATATGCGCAAAAAGGTCACCCTCACCACGCTGTTTCAGTTGAAAGAGCAGAAGCAAAAGTTTTCATGTTTAACGGCCTACGATGCCTGCTTCAGTCATTTTATTGCTGACGCGGGCATTGAGGTAATCTTGGTGGGTGATTCCTTGGGCATGGTGCTGCAAGGTCATTCCAGCACGATACCTGTCACGGTCGCGGAACTGGCTTACCACACGCAGTGTGTTGCCAAGGGTAATTCCTCCTCGTTGCTTATGGCGGACATGCCTTTTATGAGTTATGCCAGCCCCGAGCAAGCATTGGCTAATGCGGCGACGCTCATGCGGATGGGCGCTGAGATTGTCAAGATTGAGGGTGGCGAATGGCTGAATGAGTCAGTACGACAGCTCGATCAGTGCGGTATACCGGTGTGTGTCCATCTTGGTTTAACGCCGCAATCGGTACATAAGTTTGGTGGTTATAAGGTTCAGGGACGTTCTCAGGCCGCCGCAGAACAGTTGCTTCGTGAGGCACTGGCCGCTCAGGAAGCCGGCGCATCCGTACTCTTGCTTGAATGTGTCCCCAGTGCCTTGGGCAAAACGGTGGCAGAAAAGCTGCGTATTCCTGTGATTGGAATTGGTGCCGGGCCGGACACAGATGGTCAGGTATTGGTTCTGCACGATATGCTGGGCCTCACGCCAAATAAACCGGCCAAATTTGTTAAAAATTTTCTTGCAGACAATGGGGGCAGCATTCAGTCAGCATTGAGTGCCTATCATCATGCCGTGAAAAACGGTGAGTTTCCTGCAGAAGAGCATGGATTTAATTAATGCAAACACTCAGTTCAATTCGTTTATTGCGTGAGTTGTTAGGGTCTTTTCGCAAAACAAACAAAAAAATTGCCTTGGTTCCGACAATGGGGAATTTGCACGCAGGTCATATCGCTTTGGTTACAGAAGCGCAAACAAAAGCAGATATGGTCGTGACGTCTATTTTTGTTAACCCTTTGCAATTTGGCCCCAATGAAGACTTTGAGCGTTATCCACGTACGCTGGCAGCTGATCAGGCCAAACTGTTTGACGCGGGTAATCATGTTCTGTTTACACCCAGCGCTGCAGAAATGTATCCCGCCGGAATGCCACAAACACTTGTTCATGTGCCCGGTTGTACCGAGTGCTTGTGCGGACAAAAACGCCCGGGCCATTTTGATGGTGTGAGCACTGTCGTTACAAAACTCTTCAATATTATACAACCTGATATCGCTTTGTTCGGCAACAAAGATTATCAGCAATTAACGACCATTAGGAAAATGGTAAACGAGTTATTTTTTCCTATAGAAATCATTGGGCTGGATACTATTCGTGAACCTGATGGTCTGGCTATGAGCTCCAGAAATGGTTATTTAAATTCGCAGGAGCGTCAGCAGGCGAGCAAACTCTATGAAGCATTGGTTTCAATAAAAAATGCCCTGGAATCAGGAGAAAAAAACCACTTGCGTTTGATTCAGCAGGGTATTTATTTTCTTGAAAAGGCGGGGTTTGTACCAGATTATCTGGAAATACGTGATGCACTTTCTCTTGGGCCAGTAGACAGTAACAGCCAAAAACTGGTTATACTAGGGGCAGCATTTATGGGCAAAACACGACTGATTGATAATCTCACTGTGGTGTTGAACCGGGGGGGGGTTTAAGGCATACTTCCCCGCCATTGTGTTGGAACGTTGTTAATGTACGCCTGCAAGGGAATATTTAATACGCATAATTGAACATTATTGATTGCAAATAAGCACGAATAGTCCATGTCAGAAAGGGGTGGCTCGCTATGCAAAGCATTATGTTAAAAGCCAAGTTGCATCAAGCCCAAGTAACCCATGCGGAACTTGAGTATGAAGGGTCATGCGCTATAGATGGCGACATGCTGGATATGGC
Source organism: Pseudomonadales bacterium (assembly GCA_036802845.1). Taxonomy (GTDB): domain Bacteria; phylum Pseudomonadota; class Gammaproteobacteria; order Pseudomonadales; family UBA3067; genus DAIRVL01. Next base: position 22,026 of record DAIRVL010000010.1, read on the forward strand.
TGGTATTCATGAATACGAACAAATCCAGATCTACAATTTGAATAACGGTGAACGCTTTACTACCTATGCCATTCGTGCTGAAAACGGCTCCCGGGTGATTTCTGTTAATGGTGCCGCTGCGCACAAAGCCGGCGTGGGTCATCGTGTTATTATTTGCGCCTATGCCAGTTACTCTGCCGCAGAGCTGATTAATTTCAAACCACGTCTTATTTATGTGGGGCCCAACAATCAGATTATTCGTTCAAGTAATGCCATCCCTGTGCAGGTTGCTTAAGCGTAGACACTGATTTGCGCCTTGGCAAATAAAAAACGTTATTCTAAGAGCCGCTCTTTGATTGCGGCTCTTTTTGTTTGTGCCTGATCTGGACCGATTAAAATTTCATTTTTCTGGTATGAAATAGCTTTCAGCGTGTACTTGTCCACGTTATGCTTCTGGGCATTTGCCAAACCCAGTTTTTATTGTCATAGGGAAAAATGTTCTGATGTCGACCTCGCTCTCGCATTCATTTGCATGGAAAGAACTTCTTCAGCATCGACAAACGTTTATAAATACCGACCTTAACACCCTGTTTCAGCAGTCGGCCTTGCGCGCACACGATTTTTCATTGTCTGTGGCCGGAATTCATCTCGATTATTCAAAAAATCTGATCACGTCTGAGAGCTTGAGATTGTTTAATGCGCTGGCCAAACAGCAGCATTTTGATGCGGCGCGTTTGGCTCTGCAGCAGGGAGAAAAAATCAATAACACGGAACATCGTCCAGCATTGCATATTGCCTTGCGAGACCGTGTTACCCCTTCTTTGTACATTGACGGCGTGGATGTTATCAACGAAATCAAACTCGCCCAAATACAAATGACACAATTCGTTGAAGCCTTGCATCAAGGACGTGTACACGGGGCCACGGGTAAGACGATTACCGATGTGGTCAATATTGGGATTGGCGGGTCTTATCTGGGCCCCAAGTTGGTTGTTGAAGCTTTGCAGCCTTTTTGGCAGCCTCAAGTTAGCTGTCACTTTATTGCCAATATAGATGGCAGTGAGAGTCGAGAAGTGCTGAAAAAACTCCGTCCTGAAACCACCTTGTTTATTGTGGCATCAAAAACGTTTAGCACGCAGGAGACGTTGAGTAATGCTCGGCTTGCCCGGGACTGGCTAAGTCGGCACTTAGGGACTGAGGCCATCGATAATCACTTTGTGGCTGTGTCCAGTAACAATGAGGCGGCTCGTGCTTTTGGCATCAAGGAAAAAAATATTTTTCCCATGTGGGATTGGGTGGGTGGTCGTTATTCCTTATGGTCCACTATCGGCTTGCCCATTGCTATTGCGGTGGGTATGGAGCACTTTCAACAGCTGCTGGACGGTGCTCATGCCATGGATCAGCATTTTCTGCTGGCACCGCCAACAGAAAACATGCCTTTTCTGCTGGCGATGTTACAGATCTGGTATGGCAATTTTTTCGGGGCCCAAAGTCAGGCGATTATCCCCTATGATTTTTATCTTCGTTCATTGCCTGAGTATCTGCAGCAGCTGGAAATGGAAAGTAATGGCAAACGTGTTAATCAAAAAGGAGACGTGCTTGAAGAGCAGACCGGCTGTGTTATTTGGGGCGGACCAGGAACAAATGGCCAGCATGCTTACCACCAGCTCTTGCACCAGGGAACCTTGCTCATCCCGGTCGATTTTATTTTTTCGCTTAAAACGCATAATCCTGTCAATAATCACCATGCCTTGCTTGTTGCCAACTGCCTGAGTCAGAGTCGAGCCTTGATGGTTGGTAAAACACTGGAACAGGCGACCGACGAACTGATCAAAAAGGGTTTGTCCGCGCAAGAAGCCCAAGCATTGGCACCGCATAAAGTTATTCCCGGTAATCGGCCGAGTAATACACTGGTGATGGAGGAGCTTAATCCTACTACCTTGGGTGCGCTAATTGCGCTCTACGAACACAAGGTGTTTTCGCAGAGTGTTATTTGGGGTATTAACGCCTTTGATCAGTGGGGTGTGGAGTTGGGCAAACAATTGAGTGCTGATATTTATCAAGCCATGTCTCAAAAAAACGATGTCAGTGCGCACGTTGATGCCTCTACGGCGCATTTGCTCAAATTATTCAAAGACGCGAATCATTTTTAAGTCACGGTAAAGGATGCGGTCATGTATACCATTGAAAATCACCCTGTTCCCGCAGATATCAGTGCCAATGCCCATATTAATAAGGAAAAATATGCACGTTGGTATCAGCAATCTATTGATACGCCGGATCAATTCTGGGCAGAGCGGGCGCTTGAATTGATTACCTGGTATCAGCCATGGCAGCAAGTCCGTTATTTTGATTTTAGCCGTGCCGAGGCGCGCTGGTTTGAAGGTGCTACCTTGAATGCGTGTTACAACTGCGTTGATCGTCACCTTGAGACGCGAGGCGATCAAGTGGCCATTATTTGGGAAGGGGATGCGGGCGAGAATAAAAAAATCACCTATCGGCAATTGCACCAGCAGGTGTGCAAACTGGCGAATGTCCTGAAAAACCGGGGCGTAAAAAAAGGTGATCGCGTGTGTATTTATATGCCAATGATACCCGAAGCTGCCTATGCCATGCTTGCGTGTGCGCGTATTGGTGCAATTCACTCGGTGGTGTTTGGTGGTTTTTCGCCGGAAGCACTTAAAGATCGTATTCTGAACGCTGATTGCCGTGTACTTATTACCGCAGATGAGGGGCGCCGTGGTGGTAAAACAGTGCCACTGAAGGCAAACGTTGATGAAGCGCTGCGCTTGTGTCCAGATGTTCATTCGGTGATAACGGTACGGTGCACCGGCGCGCAGGTTTCTTGGCACGAGGGACGAGACTGCTGGTATCACGATGTGATAAGTCAGGCGGATGTGGACTGCCAACCTGAAATCATGTCGGCAGAAGATCCTCTGTTTATTCTCTATACCTCGGGCTCAACTGGCAAACCCAAAGGTGTGCTGCATACGACCGGCGGTTATTTGGTGCAGGCAGCACTGACCCATAAATACGTGTTTGATTATCATGAGGGAGAGGTGTTCTGGTGTACGGCCGATGTGGGCTGGGTGACCGGGCATACGTACATTGTCTATGGCCCCTTGGCCAATGGTGCCACGACGCTAATGTTTGAAGGCGTGCCCAGTTATCCTGATGCTTCGCGTTTCTGGCAGGTAATAGATAAACATCAAGTCAATATTTTTTATACGGCACCCACCGCTTTACGCGCACTGATGGCTTTGGGCGATGCGCCGGTAAAGCAAACCCGGCGAAGCAGTCTGCGCATACTCGGTTCCGTGGGTGAACCTATTAATCCCGAAGCCTGGGAGTGGTATTACAATGTCGTGGGCGAACGACGATGCCCTATTGTCGATACTTGGTGGCAAACGGAAACCGGCGGCATCATGATTTCACCTTTGCCGGGCGCAACTGATTTGAAGCCTGGCTCAGCCACCAAACCGCTTTTTGGGGTGCAACTGGCCCTGTTGGATGATCAGGGCACGGTGCTTGAAGGCCCTGCGGTGGGTAATCTGGTGATCACGTCATCATGGCCGGGGCAGATTCGTTCGGTATTTGGTGACCATAAACGCTGTGTGGAAACCTACTTCACTGCCTATCCGGGTTATTACAATACGGGTGACGCAGCACGTAGAGATGAAGACGGTTATTACTGGATTGCGGGTCGCACCGATGACGTGTTGAATGTATCAGGCCATCGACTTGGCACGGCCGAAATTGAAAGTGCCTTAGTGCTTCATGATGCGGTGGCGGAAGCCGCTGTGGTCGGAATGAAACACCCCATCAAAGGAGAAAGTGTTTACGCTTTTGTGACCTTAATGCAGGGTATTCAGCCTACAGATGCTTTGCGAGCAGAGCTCATCGACACAGTTAAAACAGAAATTGGCGCATTTGCCAAACCCGATGTTATTCAATGGGCACCGAGTTTGCCTAAAACGCGGTCAGGGAAAATCATGCGGCGTATATTGCGTAAAATTGCTGCAAATGATCTGGGTAATTTAGGCGATACCAGCACCTTGACTGACCCCAGCGTGCTTGATGAGCTCATCAAAAATCGTCCTGAACTTTAAGCGTTATTGTTTCCTGGGATTTAATCGCCAGGAACAATTCATGATGTAACGATAGCGATAAGCTGATGGACTGCGTATATGGACGTTGTGCTACAAATTTCTTTGATGCTGCTGTATTTTTTTTCTGTCATTGCCATTGCGGATGCCGTTTTGCATGCACGTACCTCGCAAGGTGCCATTGCCTGGACCGTGTCCTTGCTCACTGTGCCCTTTATTAGTCTGCCGCTGTATCTGGTTTTTGGTCGACGCACTTTTGATAAATATATTGAAGCCCGTAAAAATCTTGATTCTGAAATAAACTGTACCGCACAACACCTGGCTGAGACGCTTCAACCTTACAGACATACACTCAGAGCCGATGAACAGAGGCTTCAGGTGATGGAAAGCCTTGCGCCCTTACCCTTTGCCCGCGCCAATACGATTGATTTATTGATTGATGGTGAGGAAACGTTCTCAGCCATATTGCACGCACTGAGCGAGGCTAAACGCTATATCATCGTGCAGTTTTATATCCTTCGCCACGACAACATTGGACGACAGCTGCAAAAACAACTGATAGAAAAAGCACGCCAGAATGTAGATGTGTATGTGTTGTATGACAGCATCGGCAGTTTTGAACTGGATGATCAGTATGTCGATGACATGAAGCGCGCAGGTATTCATGCCTTTGCATTTAATTCAACGAGTTTCAGAAGTAACCGTTTTCAAATGAATTTCCGCAATCATCGCAAGATTGTGATTGTGGATGGAGAAACGGCTTTTTTGGGTGGTTTTAATGTAGGAGATGAATATTTGGCGCAGGTGCCAGACTTTCCGGTATGGCGTGATACACACTTCAAGCTCAGCGGTCCCTGCGTGCAGCTTATTCAACTGGCCTTTGCCGAAGATTGGGTCTCAGTTACAGATAAAATGCCAAATTTACATTGGGAGCCTTTGGTAAACCCGAGCGATCAGAATCATCAGCATTGCAATCTTCTGGTTTTGCCATGGGGACCGGTAAGCGCCATTGAAGAGGGCACATTTTCATTTCTGCATTTAATTAATGCGGCGCAGAAACGTATCTGGTTGGCTTCCCCGTATTTTATTCCCGATGTTGTGATGCGTTCGGCTTTGCAACTGGCCGTTTTGAGGGGTGTGGAGGTGAGAATACTCGTGCCCAAGACGACGGATAATTTTCTTAATCAACTCAGCACCTTTGCCAATGTAAAACGGCTCAGTGACAGTGGCATTAAATTTTATTTTTATGCGCCAGGCTTCATGCATCAAAAAATATTACTGATTGATGATGCGATCAGTTTTGTGGGCACAGCCAATTTTTCAAATCGCTCATTTCGTTTGAATTTTGAAATTAATGTGCTTGTCAGCAATGCAGCGTTTGCCGCCAGAGTCGAGACCATGCTGCTTAAGGATTTTGGCAACAGTTATCAGGTGACCAAGAAAATGATTGAGTCCGCACCCGTGTATTTCAGGCTCTTGAGTCCTGTCGCCAGGTTGCTATCCCCCATCCTTTAATGTGTGTTATGCCTTGATCGCCAGTACAAATAACCAAATACAACAAGCAAAACCAACAGAAAAAGACAAGGAACGCAGCATGTCTTTATCCAGCAAATAGGTGATGGCG
>DAIRVL010000011.1:0-27106 GCA_036802845.1 Pseudomonadales bacterium
TCAAATCAAATCAAATCAAATCAAATCAAATCAAATCAAATCAAATCAAATCAAGAGTAAGCCGATGGCTATTATTTTTGCGGGTTACTCGTTCATGATTCAATCGAAACGTGTAACCCGCAAATGATTAGCTGACGTGTTTAGAAGGACGCAATAGCCTCAAGTCCGACCTGCATGTCGCCATCGTTAAAGTCACCATCAATGTATTTTGCTTCTGTAGCAAAACTAAGGGCTTTATTCATGGTGTACACGCCAGCCAGTGTCAGTGCGGTAGTATCATTGTCATCACCATCAAGAGACAGGGATTCGCCACGGAGAGTGACGGACATGCTTGTTTCTGGAATAGGCATGTTCAGCATGGCCATGGCGGAATGATCAACAAGTTCGCTTGCAGTAAGGAATTCGCCGGCTACAGTCATACCATTTGGCAGTTTATAGGTCACGTTAGCATCTATAATGTTGCCCATTTCGCAATTATTGACGCTGTATGAAACGAAATTGGTGCAGTAGCCGCTGTCATTATCCTGAGTAATGAAACCTATTTCAATTGCCAGCTCAGGCATGGGGTTAATGCCAACCGCTACAGCGATGGAGTTTTCTTCCGGTACTTCTTGTATATCGTTTAATACGGCAGCGGTTACTGATACGGTGCTGAATTTTCCTGTTACGCCCACGCCAGTGACGTTGTTGCCACGTAAGGCTGTTTGGCTATTCAGAATATCGTAACTGAAGTTGTGCGAAGTCTGGTACATATTGGGACGGTCTTCGGCTTCCCATCCAATAGGGTTGTTAAAAACACCACCGATAATGCCGATGTTATTCGAGATGTCGGTTTCAAAAAAAGCCTGTTCAATTTCAGCAGAATCAAATGATCCGGTAGTGGTACTTAGATCTATATCAGCCTGCACCCTAACGTTGCTGGCTAAATTGCCAGCGAAATCAATTTCACCGTCAGCAGCAAACTGATTTTCTTTGTCATTGATGTCCGTTACGGGATTTTCACGGGTATCGTCAATCAATGTGTAATTGATGTCAGCAAAACCGCTGACAGTAGGTGCTGCGGCATTAGCAACAAAAGGAGTCGTGGTCGCTGCGGCGACAGCAAGAGCAATAAGGGTTTTTTTCATGTAATAGTCTCTCTGATTAATGGAATCAATTCCGGGCCGGACTGTATATGAATTTTTTGGCTGAAAATGTGATACTTTTCATGGATTCATATAAATAGTGAGCCGCCATCCTAAGATTGCAAACATTAACCTAGTGTGAATAAATTTCTGTCAGTTGGATTTGTGTTGGTATGTATATGGACTATGTTTTACTGGCATTAATTCATCGTTGGGCACGGATTGATTTATTAAATGCGACCAAGGAAACTGTCCTGTTGAATGGAAATAGATCAGGGATTGATTTATTGTGACAACAGGCTTGTGAACTTCGTAAGTTATTCAGGGGAATTTGATTTGTCTCAAGCTGTTCTTTATATCATCGCTACGCCAATTGGAAACTTGCAGGATATCACGCTGCGTGCTCTTTCTACCTTGAAAGAAGTTGATTTTGTGGCGGCAGAAGATACGCGACATAGCCGTAAACTATTACAGCATTTTGGTATTGATAAACCCATGCTTTCGCTGCATGAGCATAATGAGAGTCAGCGTGCAGTAGATATCATTGCCAAGCTGATGGCGGGCATGAGTGTTGCCTTGATTTCCGATGCGGGAACGCCCTTGATCAGTGACCCAGGTTATACGCTGGTCAAAGAAGTTCTTGCTGCGGGCTATCGTGTGATTCCTGTTCCGGGCGCTTGTGCTGTCATCGCCGCACTTTCGGCCTCGGGATTGGCAACAGATCGTTTTCAATTTGAGGGTTTTTTGCCAGCCAGTGCGTCGTCGCGTAAGCAGCGCCTGGAGCACTTATCCAGGCAGACAGGAACATTGGTTTTTTATGAAGCACCTCACCGTATTCTGGCTTTATGTCAGGCATTGATTAACAGTTTTGGCGAAGAACGTCGGGCGGTATTTGCCCGTGAGCTGACAAAAAATTATGAAACCATTCATGGGGGTGCCCTGAAAGAACAGTGGCAGTGGTTGAATGCTGATACCGATCAGCAGCGGGGTGAGTTTGTTGTTATGGTGGAGGGTTTTAATGAGAAGCAGACGAGCCCGTCTTTGGCGCTGGAGTCCATGCGCTTGATGGATTTATTGTTGCTGGAATTACCGCCCAATCGTGCGGCGCAGTTGGCGGCAAAGTATTTCGATGTGCCTAAAAAAGTTTTTTATGATTATGCCTTGAGCAAAAAAACTTGACATTTCAGGAGCTCAACTCGAAGATGTGCCCGCGAGTTGGCCGGGTAATCGCCGCTTGTTTGCTTTTTAAGTAAACAGGGGGAGGAAAGTCCGGGCTCCATAGAGCAAAGCGCCAGGTAATCCCTGGGGGGCGTGAGTCCACGGAAAGTGCAACAGAAAGTATACCGCCAAAGCTGTTTTGCAGCCGGTAAGGGTGAAATGGTGTGGTAAGAGCACACCGCACGGGTGGTAACATCGCGTGGCATGGTAAACCCCGCTTGGAGCAAGACCAAATAGAAATCCAATGGCGTTGCTCGCGCTGGATTTGGGTAGGTTGCTTGAAGTTTATAGTGATATAAATTCTAGATGAATGATTACCCTCGACAGAACCCGGCTTACAGGCTGACTCGTATCCTTATTTGAGTGACAGGTGGCGTTATATAGCCACTTGATTACTTTAAAGTCTTTTATATTCTGAATAAATCTGATGCCTAAAGTGTTTTCTAAGAAAACATGGGTAACTTTTTGTTTCTCAATGTCGACTGGTTCAAAAAATAGACAAATAGCCCGCGCCATTCTGAGTCGCATTCATATCATTCTGTTTTATAAAGGGTTTTTATGGCGTTCTTTGCTTGCGCCTAAGGGGCTTGGCTTGACCTTCTGTACCATAATACCTATAGTGTGGGAGTAAGTGGTATATTGTGGTTGGATGTAGTTAAAAGTGGGTTAATGGCCTCTTAAGAGCGAGCAAAACGGTGTTCCGAGGAACGACGCAAATTAATCTGGATGAGAAAGGACGCATGGTTCTTCCTGCTCGTTATCGTGACGAGTTGATGGAGGGCTGTGATGGTCGTCTTATTTTGACGCTTGATACAGACAAGAAATGCCTGCTTCTTTATAAATACCCGGATTGGCAAAACATAGAGAACGCCCTCTTTCGACTTCCAAGCTCCAATCCTGCCGTTAGAAAAATGCAAATGATTCTTCAGGGACACGCTACAGATGTCGAGATTGATGGTAATGGTCGTATCTTGATACATCCTTCTTTACGGCCCGTGGTTAATCTCGATAAAAAAATCATGCTTGTAGGTGTAGGTCGGCGCTTCGAAATCTGGGATTTGTCAGTGTGGGAAGCTGAGCGCGATGCGATTTTGTCAGTGGGGGTTCTGGGGCTGGAAGGTCTGCCGCAAGAAGCATCCAATATCCCTCTGTAGTCATTCATGGTTGGTGTGGATTGATGAGTAGATCAGATGAACATCAAACGGTTTTACTCAATGAAGCCATTAATGGTTTGGCTATTGACCCCAAGGGGCGCTATGTCGATGGTACGTTTGGACGTGGAGGGCATTCGCGCGCACTGTTGTCGGCACTTGATCAAGAGGGTCAGTTACTCGCGATTGACAAGGATCCGGATGCAATAGCCTTTGCGCGTGAGCATTTTGGCAAGGACAAAAGATTCAGTTGTGTGCAGGGTTCGTTTGCGGATATTGCTGCCATGATAGAGTCCAAAGGATGGACGGGAAAAGTGAATGGAGTGTTATTAGATCTCGGCGTTTCGTCGCCACAAATCGATAATTCCGAGCGGGGCTTCAGTTTCATGCAAGAAGGTCCGCTGGATATGCGCATGGATCCTGGCCAGGGAGAAAGTGCTGCACAGTGGTTGGCTCGTGCATCCGTTGACGAAATCACGCATGTGTTTAAAACCTACGGTGAAGAGCGTTTTGCAAAAAGAATTGCTCACGCCATTGCTGAACACAGAGCAACTGAGTCGATTGTCACAACGCAACAACTGGTGACAATTATTGCAGCCGCACAACCAATAAAAGAAAAACATAAACATCCGGCAACGCGGTGTTTTCAAGCAATACGAATATTTATCAATCGAGAACTGGAAGATCTGGAAATATTTCTCGATACAGTGCTCGACTCACTGGCTCCGCATGGGCGGCTCGTGGTGATAAGTTTTCATTCGCTGGAAGATCGTATTGTGAAGCAGAAAATGCACACGCTGGAGAAGGGCGAATCCTTGCCTCGACACTTGCCTGTACGTCACAGTGAAACGGGGAAGAAGCTAAAAATCATTGCCAAAAAAGTGCGTGCAAATGAAGTAGAAACCAATGCCAACCCTCGAGCGCGCAGTGCCATTTTACGTATAGCTGAAAAGAGTTAAGTGCAGGCAAGACGAACTTTTATGGGAATTAAAGCAGACTATCTTAGAAAAAGTTTTATGCCTTTTGTATTGGTAGTGGTTTTAATTGTTTCGGCGGTGGCGACCAGTTATAGCGTGCATCGAACACGAAAAGCGGTGGGAAAATTACAAACACTCGAACAACAAAGAGATCATTTGTATGAAGAGTGGAGTCGTCTTTTATTAGAACAAAGTACCTTGGGTTCTTTTGTTGAAATTGAAAATAAAGCGCAAAAACAGCTGGAAATGACAGTTCCTCAACTTGATCAAGTGGTGACGGTAAGCCCGTGATAAAGTCAGACGTAAATACATTTCAAGGAATAAGCCGGTTCCGGTTTGTGATTCTTGTTGTCTGCTTTTTATTGGCGGTGTCGGCAGTGTTTGCCCGCGCAGTTTATTTGCAAGTTATTAATGCCCCCTTTTTGTTGCGACAAGGTGATGCTCGCGTTGTTAGAACTGAAGCAATCCCCGCACACAGAGGGTTGATTGTCGATCGTAATGGGATAGCACTGGCCGTAAGTACACCGCTTAAGTCTATTTGGGTGAATCCTAAGGCTCTTTTGGAGGACAAGGCGGTTTCTGGAAAAACACAGCAAATACGCCAGATTGCCAAGGCCTGCAATTTGGTGCCGGAAGAATTCCAAAAACTACTAAATAAGCACAGGAACAAGGAGTTCTTGTATATCAAACGTGGATTAGCCCCGCAGGAAGCAGATCGCATTATCGCACAGGTTGAATCTGGATTGTACGGCGCCACTGAGTATGGCCGATTTTATCCGGCGGCTAATGTGGCCGCGCATGTGGTTGGCATGACTAACATTGATGAGCAGGGGCAGGAAGGTTTGGAGCTTGCTTACAATGATTGGCTGGCCGGTAAACCCGGGGCAAAAACGGTTATTCGTGATTTGCATGGTAAACGGGTTAAAGACCTGAGTCTGATTAAATCAGCGAGCGCGGGCAATAATCTTGAGCTCAGTATTGATATGCGTTTGCAGCATATTGCTTACCGAGAGCTGGAGCTCGCAGTGAAAAAACACCGTGCGAATTCCGGGTCCATGGTCATTCTTGATGTGGAAAGCGGTGAAGTGTTGTCAATGGTGAATCACCCGTCTTTTAATCCTAATAATCGGGCGGCAATGGCGGCAGGAAATGTCCGCAATCTTGCGGTGACGGATCTTTTTGAGCCGGGTTCTACCATAAAGGCCTTCACAGCGGCTGCTGCACTGGACAGTGGTAAATATGATGAGAATTCCTTGATCGAAACAAAGCCTATTTATATGAATCGTAAGCGCATTCAAGACATTCATTATTACGGCACGCTCAATATCGAAGGTATTCTGACTAAATCAAGTAATGTGGGTGCGTCTAAATTGGGTATTGCGGTAGGCCCCGAAGCGCTGAATGGTTTCTTCGGCCAAATTGGTTTAGGGCAAACCACAAATAGCGGTTTTCCCGGAGAGCGCTCCGGCGGTTTGCCTGTGCATGTTAAATGGAAAAATATTGACGTAGCCACTTTATCTTATGGTTATGGTTTATCTGTGACGGCTTTGCAACTTGCGCATGTGTATGCAACCTTGGCTAATGGCGGTGTGAGTCACCCCGTATCCTTGATTAAATTAAAAGAAAAACCGGCAGGTGACAGGGTAATAAAACAAGAGACCGCTGAAAAAGTTGTAGCCATGCTGGAGTCGGTAGTAAGTCGCAAGGGTACAGCTTCACGTGCGCAAATCGAAGGTTATCGTATTGCCGGAAAAACAGGAACGGTTCATCTTCTGCAAAGAAATGAATCAGCAAAAAATAGTTATGCCGATAATGCATACATGTCTTTATTTGCGGGTATTGCTCCGGCACATAAACCTAAAGTAGCTGTTGTCATTGTGGTGAAAAATCCCCAGGGTCAGGAGTATTACGGTGGTGCTGTGGCAGCGCCTATTTTTGCCAGTGTTATGAAACAGGCCTTGCCATTGCTCGATATCAGGCCGGATAAACCGGAAACTAAAATTGAGCCACCCGTTTTAAAGGTAAGTGATTTATCGGGGGCGACTCTATGAGTAATCATGATCAGCACCCTTTGACGACAGCATTTTTACCTAAATATCTGAACGATGTTGTGGCACCCTTTCTTGAAATAAATCAAAACTACAATCCATTAATATCAGGCTTGCAGATAGATTCCCGTAATGTGCAAGAGGGGGATCTTTTTCTGGCATTCCCTGGTGTGCATACGGATGGGCGAAAATACATTGAGAATGCCGTTTCGCAAGGCGCTATTGCCGTTTTATCTGAGGCGTTAGAAGGTTTTCCTGCCATGCGTCTTGTTAAAGGGCCAGGTGCAGAGGTGCCCGTGTATTATATTGCGGATCTTGCGCAGCATGTCGGATATTTCGCAGCAAATTACTATTCGCATCCTTCTAAACACTTACGCGTTGTTGGCATTACAGGTACGAATGGGAAAACCACCTGCAGTCATTTGGTGGCGGAGGCTTTGTATTTGTTGGGTGAGCGCTCGGGGCTTATTGGCACACTAGGTTCGGGCCTTTGGGGGGCGCTTGTAGAAACCAAAAACACCACACCAGATCCTGTCAGTTTGCAGCGGCAATTGGCCGAAATGCGTAGTAAAAACGTGAACTTTGTGATCATGGAGGTATCCTCGCATGGTTTGGCTCAGGGTCGTGTAAATGGCATTTGCTTTGAAACAGCGGCGCTGACAAATATCACCCGTGATCATCTTGATTACCATGAAAGTATGTCGCATTACATTCAAACCAAAGAGAGACTTTTTTCCTGGCCTGATCTGAATAACGCCATTTTTAATGTGGATGATTCAATTGCGCATAGTATGAGTGGGCGTGTTAACCAACAAACAGATGTGAATGTTTTTGGAATAGGTTCAACGCTGAGTCTTCAAACGTATGCGGGCATAAAAATACTCGACTCGGTTATTAGCGATGAAAAAATAACAATTAAATTTACGTCTGCTTGGGGTGAGGGTGAAATTATTAATTCACATCTTTACGGTGCCTACAACGTATCTAACCTGGCTATGGCACTTGTTATTTTGCTGTTGCTTGATGTTCCTCTGGCTAACGCCGCAGCTGTGTTGGCACAGGTCCATGGCGTGCCTGGACGCATGAATAAAATGGGCGGTGGAAATAATCCCCTGGTATTTATTGATTATGCGCATACGCCCGATGGACTTTTAAATGCCATTAAGTCAGCGAGAAATTACTGCAAGAACAGACTCATTTGTGTTTTTGGCTGTGGGGGTGATCGGGATCAAGGCAAGCGATCTCAAATGGGGCGTGTCGCGTGGGAATGTGCCGATCTGTTGATTGTCACGGCAGATAATCCACGCAGTGAATCTGTGGAAAAAATTTGTCAGCAAATTATCAGCGACATCCCATCGCAGGAAAATACGCACGTTATTCTGAATCGTGCCGATGCGATCGCGTATGCGATTAACGTGGCAGAGAAAAATGATATTGTTTTGATTGCAGGCAAGGGAGCAGAAAACTATCAGGAAATCGCAGGCGTAAGACGGCCCTTTTCCGATTATCACGTAGCTGAAGCGCAGTTAGCCAGGAGGGCGGCCTAATGTTGCTCTCTGAAATTGCCCGAGTTACACATGCGGAATTTTATGGGCAGGATGTTTCAGTAAGCAGTGTCAGCACTGACACGCGCGCTATTAATAGCGGTGATTTATTCCTTGCCTTGCGGGGGGCGCGCTTCGATGGCCATGATTATCTTGCTGAAGCCGCAACAAAAGCCTGCGTTGCGGTAGTGGTCGATCATTATGTTCCTTCGTTACAAATTTCTCAGTTGGTGGTGGTCGATACGCGAATTGCTTTGGGGCGTTTGGCTGAAGCCTGGCGTTTGCAGTTTCAACAGTTAAAAATGATTGCGATTACCGGCAGTTGTGGCAAAACAACGGTCAAAGACATGCTGGCGTCTATATGCAGCCAAGTGGCGCCGACTTTAGCGACGTTGGGGAATTTAAATAATGATATCGGTGTGCCGCTGACATTATTAAGACTCAATGAAACGCATCGATTTGCTGTTCTCGAAGTCGGAACCAATGCGCCTGGAGAAATCGCCTATAGTGCGCAACTGGTGCATCCTGATGCGGCGGTAATTACCAATGCTGAAGCGGTTCACCTTGCCGGTTTTGGTAATGTTGCCAATGTTGCCAAAGAGAAAGGCGCTATCTATCACGCGCTGCATCAGGATGGAGTTGCGGTGATTAATCTGGATGACGCTCACGGCGCTTCGTGGTACGGCGAGATGTCTGCAGCAGGAAAAAAAATTATTACCTGCGCAAAACATTCCATCCATCAGCAGGGAGTTGCACCTGATTTCTGGCTTGAAAATATTACGGTCTCTGAACAAGGAGACTATCAATTCGATATTGTTTCTCGGGATTCCAGTGTGACTATTCATGCTGCCTTGCCGGGAGAGCATAATGTAACAAATGCAATGCTCGCAGCTGCGCTTGCAAAAAGTGTGAATATTGATGACGCATATATCAAAGCAGGGCTTGAGAACGTAAAATCCGCGCCCGGCAGATTGAACCTTTACCCTTTAACACGTTGTAAGTTATTGCTGGTAGATGATACCTACAATGCCAATCCGCATTCGGTAAAAGCCGCAATCGATTTTCTTGCGCAATATCCTGAAACAAACAAAGTTCTTATTCTCGGCGATATGGCCGAATTGGGTGCGGACGTTCAGATGTACCATCGGGAAGTGGGCCAATGGGCCAAAAAACAAGGCATTAATACGCTTTTTGCCGTGGGGCACTATGCAGAATCTGTTGCAGAAGGTTTTGGTAAAGGCGCGCGCTGTTTTAATACACAATCCGAATTAATGAGCGTGTTGCCGCAATTACTGATGGCCGGAACGACCGTTTTAGTGAAGGGTTCACGATCAGCAAAAATGGAAGTTATTGTTCAGGCAATCAGAGCACTGGAAAGGGGTAAGACCTAAATGCTTTTACTGCTAGCTGACTATTTGGTGCAGTACGATGTCCGATTTTCTGCCTTCGGGTCAGTGACCTTGCGAGCGATACTTGGGGCATTAACCGCCTTGATGATTGCCTTGTGGATGGGGCCCTTCGTTATTAACAAATTACGTTTTTACCAAGTGGGCCAGTCGGTACGAAATGACGGCCCTCAAAGTCACCTGGCCAAAGCGGGTACACCTACCATGGGAGGAATTCTCATTCTCCTGGCCATTATGATCAGCACCTTGCTGTGGGCCGACTTGCGTAATCATTATGTGTGGATCGTTGTTTTTGTCACCTTGGCATTTGGTTGGGTTGGCTGGGTGGATGATTATCGTAAAGTGATTGAGAAAAATTCGAAAGGTTTGCCCTCGCGCTGGAAATTCTTCTGGCAATCGGTTTTTGGTTTGAGTGCCGCCATTTTACTTTTTTCTTTTGCTTCGGTTCCCGCAGAAACGCAATTGATCGTACCGTTGTTTAAACATATCGTGATTGATTTGGGCGCGGCTTATATTTTCCTGACGTATTTTGTCATCGTAGGCAGCAGTAACGCGGTGAACCTAACCGATGGTCTGGATGGATTAGCCATTATGCCCACCGTAATGGTTGCAGGTGCCTTGGGCATGTTTTGTTATTTCACGGGACATATTGAGTTTGCGCAATATTTGCATTTGCCCTATATCGCCGGTGTCGGCGAATTATTAATTTTTTGTATTGCGATTGCCGGTGCCGGGTTGGGTTTCCTTTGGTTTAACGCGTATCCAGCACAGGTGTTTATGGGTGATGTGGGCGCACTTTCTCTGGGAGCCGCCTTGGGCGTTATTGCTGTTATTGCCCGACAAGAAGCCTTGTTATTTATTATGGGCGGTATTTTTGTTGCAGAAACTGTTTCAGTTATGTTGCAGGTGGCTTCGTTTAAGTTGACGGGACGCCGGATATTTCGCATGGCGCCTTTGCATCATCACTTTGAATTAAAAGGTTGGGCTGAGCCAAAAGTCATTGTTCGTTTTTGGATTATAACGGTTATTTTGGTGTTAATCGGGATTGCTTCTTTAAAATTACGGTAGAGAATCGGTAGCGGTATGGGGCGTTATTTGGTCTTGGGACTGGGAAAAAGTGGACTGTCGACGACGCGTTTTTTACGTCGACATAACGCTGCCGTTAAAGTGGCCGATACCCGTGCAAGATTGCCAGACATAGAAGCCTTGACCGATCAATATCCCGATCTGGATATCCATCTTGGTGATTTGCCCATGGCTCTGCTTGAAGATGTTGATCAGCTGGTGATTAGCCCGGGCTTGTCACCTGCACATCCCCTAGTGCAGGCAGCCAAACAAAAAGGCATTCAGGTGATAGGTGATATCGAGCTCTTCTGCAGGCAGGCACAAGCCCCCATTATTGCAATTACCGGTACCAATGCCAAAAGCACGGTTGTCACACTTATTGCCGATATCATCAACGACGCTGGATTCAAAGTTGCGCTGGGAGGAA
This sequence comes from Pseudomonadales bacterium, assembly GCA_036802845.1. Taxonomy (GTDB): domain Bacteria; phylum Pseudomonadota; class Gammaproteobacteria; order Pseudomonadales; family UBA3067; genus DAIRVL01. Next base: position 10,961 of record DAIRVL010000011.1, read on the forward strand.
ATATTGGTATTCCAGTATTGGACTTGCTTGATAACGCAGAAGGAGAGCCAGATTTTTATGTATTGGAATTATCGAGCTTTCAGCTGGAAACAACGTATTCACTCAAATCAAAGGTTGCTGCGGTTCTGAATGTTACGCCCGATCATATGGATCGTTATGCTGATTTTGCGTCGTATACGCAAGCAAAACAGCGGATTTATGCACATTGTGAGTGGGCGCTTTATAATCGTGATGATGAAGCGACCAGACCTTCGCAGAACTTATCCTCACCCGATAGAAAAACAAAACGGATGAGTTTTGGTTTGCAAGCAGCCGTAGAGGACGATGTCATTTCGTACAATCTGCTGAACAATGATGATGGCGATAGCTGGCTGGCACAGGGACAAGACGCTGTATTTCCGGTTCGGGACTTGAAGTTGTCAGGTGTACATAATCATATTAATTGTTTGGCTGCACTGGCAGTGAGTGATGTCTTGGGCATAAATCGAAGCAGTGTGCAAAAAACCTTGAGAAATTTTCGTGGATTAGCGCATCGTTGTGAGTGGGTGACCGATATTGGCCATGTGCGCTGGATTAATGATTCCAAGGGAACAAACGTTGGATCAACCCTGGCGGCATTAAGAGGTTATGCTGACGCGTATTCTGGCAAAATAGTTTTGCTGTTGGGAGGGGTGAGTAAAGAAGCCGACTTTACGCCGCTGTGCCAAATGATCACGCAGCATGTAAAAATAGTTATTGTTTACGGAAAGGACGCTGCAAAAATTCAAAAAGATTTGGCCGGTGTGACTTGCCCCGTGACAGACGTTGACGATTTTGACTTGCTTGTCAAAAGGGCACATTACGAGGCTGGCGAATCAGGTCTGGTTTTGTTTTCTCCTGCCTGTGCCAGTTTTGATATGTTCAAGAATTTTGAAAAACGCGGTGATGAATTTAAAAAACGCGTTCATGATTTAAAACATGGCTTGATTCAGTCGACGGAAATAATATCATGAGTGAGTCGCAAAACAGCTTGCCTGCGTTAAATCGGCTCCTTTTGGGGAGTGCATTTGCATTGCTGTGTCTGGGTTTTATTATGGTGACCTCGGCATCGATGGCTATTGCCGAGAATAATGCTGGCGGTAATACGTTTTATTTTATTATTCGACATGGCATCTCGATTGTTATAGCGCTCTGTGTTGCTGTGACTGTGTATCAAGTACCGATGAAAGTATGGGAAAGGTCCAGTGCAGCCCTGTTCTTTGCAGCCTTGCTGATGCTGATCGCTGTATTGATTTTCGGTGACAAAATCAATGGAAGTAAACGTTGGTTGAATTTGGGTGTATTAAATTTACAGCCTTCTGAAATCGCCAAGATTTTTATTCTGATCTATTTGTCGAGTTTTATTGTCAGAAAACAAGCCGAAATCAGGCGGCAGTGGATGGGGATTATCAAGCCCATCGTTATTTTATTCGTACCTGCGGTTTTGCTGCTGCTTGAACCCGACTTTGGTTCTCTTGTTGTTTTAAGCGTTGCGGCATTTGTCATGATTTTTATGGGCGGGGTACGAGTCAGTTATTTTCTGTTACTGATGATTTCCGGTGGTGCTGCCTTTTACGGAATTCTCATGACACAGTCCTATCGTATTCAACGGATGGTTGCCTTTCTGGATCCATGGGGAAATCAGTTTGGTTCAGCCTACCAGTTGATTCAAAGTTTGATTGCTTATGGTCGTGGTTCATGGCTGGGTCAGGGTTACGGCAATAGTGTGCAAAAACTGTTTTATCTTCCGGAGGCGCATACCGATTTTCTTATAGCCGTGCTGGCTGAAGAGTTTGGGCTGATAGGCATATCGTTCGTTATTTTATTATTTGTGGTTTTAATTCTGTCAATTTTTTTTATAGCAAGAGCCGCTGAAAAAAGGCAGGCCTGTTTCTCGGCTTATCTGGGGTATGGCTTGGGCGCCATGATAGGCGTTCAGTCGCTTTTTAATATGGGCGTCAGCATGGGTTTGTTGCCTACCAAAGGATTAACGCTACCGTTAATGAGTTATGGCGGAAGCAGTTTGCTCGCGACCTGTGTCATTTTGGCGATTGTTTTGCGTGTGCATAAAGAAAACGAGCAAATAATAGATCGTAGTAATGGGCGTGAAAAACCAAGGCGAAATTTGAAACCTGTTATTGCAGGAAGACCTCATGTAAGTGCTCAGAGTGAGATGGCTGCATGAAAAATCAGAATTCAAAGGATATAAAAATATTGATTATGGCGGGAGGGACCGGTGGTCATGTGTTTCCTGCTTTGGCAGTAGCACGGCAGATGCATGACATGGGCATTCGTGTTTCCTGGTTAGGCACACGCAATGGCATTGAGGCGCGACTGATACCTCAGGAAAATTATATCGATCTGTATTACTTGTCTGTAATGGGTTTGCGCAAGCAGGGATTAAAACGTTTATTACTGTCGCCGTTTAAAATAGGCATAGCGTGCCTACAAGCGGCCAACGTACTCATGACGGTCAAGCCGAGTCTTGTTCTGGGAATGGGCGGTTTTGCTTCTGGCCCTGGCGGTCTGATGGCAAAACTTATGTGTTATCCATTGGTCATACATGAACAAAATGCAGTGCCTGGATTGACAAATCGAATTTTAAGCACTCTCGCCACGCGTGTATTACAGGCATTTCCAGGTACATTCAAGGTCAGTCCGGGCAATAAAAAATACTGTGTTACAGGCAATCCGGTGAGGCAGGAAATTACCGTTCTACCTGAGCCGGCGCAGAGATATGAACAGCGTCCTGATCCACAGGGAATCAATATTCTTATTTTGGGAGGAAGTCAGGGTGCCACAGCGCTAAATGAAACGGTACCGCCTTCATTAGTCGAAGCATATAAACAAGCACAGATGCGTGGATTACACCTGAATATATGGCATCAAGCGGGTCGAGATAAAGATGAACAAACTACCGAAGCGTATCAACGCTGTCTGGTGCCGGCGCGTGTAACGCCTTTTGTAGTTGATATGGATAAAGCCTATGCCTGGGCTGATTTGGTGATTGCGCGTTCCGGTGCATTAACTGTAAGTGAAATACAACAAGCCGGTGTGGCAGCAGTTTTTGTGCCTTATCCGGCAGCGACAGATGATCATCAAACAAAGAATGCCCAATTTCTTGCGCAAGAAGGGGCGGCTATCGTTGTTAATCAAAAGAACTTGAGTGTGAAAAATCTTACGGAAATTATTGTTGATTTACTGGATAAAACTAAATTGAAAACCATGGCAATTGCAGCGAAAAATAATGCGCCACACAATGCAACAAATGCTGTCGTTAATGCGTGCTTGGATGTAATCAATGTATAAAACGATTCCAGAAATGCGCAGAATTAAAAAAATACACTTTGTTGGTGTCGGTGGTGTTGGCATGGGAGGTATCGCCGAAGTTCTCCTGAATCAAGGATACCAGATTTCAGGTTCTGATATTAAACACAGCACCATGACGCAAAGGTTAATAAAAGCGGGTGTTAAAATCGAAATTGGTCACCGAGGCGAAAATGTTGTCGGAACCGATGTAGTGGTCGTTTCCAGCGCGGTGGATTCCACAAATTCCGAGGTTGAAACGGCGCGGGAATTAAAAATACCCATTGTCCGGCGCGCAGAAATGTTGGCTGAATTAATGCGTTTTCGACACGGTATTGCGGTAGCCGGAACGCACGGTAAAACAACGACCACCAGTTTGATTTCGTCTATTTATGCAGAGGCAGGTCTGGATCCAACCTATGTTATAGGAGGGCGACTCAATAGCGCAGCGACAAACGCAAAATTGGGTGCAAGCAGATATTTTATTGCAGAAGCCGATGAGAGTGATGCTTCATTTTTACACCTGCAGCCCATGGTATCTGTTATTACCAATATTGATGCTGATCACATGAGCACCTATGGCGGTGATTTTTCCCGTTTGGTAAAAACCTTTAATGAGTTTCTGCACAACTTGCCGTTTTATGGTTTGGCTGTTGTATGTATTGATGACCCGGTTATAAATGAAATGATGAAAGAGGTACCCAGGCCTGTACTCACGTATGGTTTCAGTGAAGAGGCGGACTACCGTGCGTTTAATGTGAGGCAAGACAAATTTAAAACGACCTTTGAAATGAGTGGCCCCGATTTTGATAAACAGCTTATCCATTTGAATATTCCTGGCAAACACAATGTGCTCAATTCCTTGGCAGCAATTGCGGTAGCCCGAGACGAAGGCATTGGCTTTGATGCCATAACAGCAGCTTTGGAAAACTTTCAGGGCGTTGGTCGACGGTTTGAATCCTATGGTGAATTTGAACTGCCCCAAGGACGAGTGATGTTGATCGATGATTATGGGCATCATCCGCGCGAACTTGAGGCAACCATGCAGGCCATCAGGGCCGGTTGGCCTGAGCGTCGCTTGGTTATGGTATTTCAGCCGCATCGATACAGTCGAACCAAAGAACTCTATGACGACTTTGTTCGTGTCCTTGCTGAGGTCGATTTTCTTTTTCTTATGGACGTGTACGCTGCGGGGGAGGACGTTATTCCTGGTGCGGATAGTCGCAACCTTTGTCACAGTATTCGTTTACGCGGAAAACTGGACCCCATTTTTATAGAGCGTGCGGACGAATTACCCAAGCTTCTTGAAAGCGTATTGCGTGACGACGATATTTTACTATTACAGGGCGCAGGAAATATTGGTGCAATTGCCAGCGCCTTGGCTGAAAATGGTTTAATCAATCCCTTGAATGATTTTAAATAAAACACCCATTATGAAAACACAGAGTGACATCGGCCCGTTGGGAAAAGTAGCTGTTTTGTATGGAGGCAATTCTGCTGAACGGGATATTTCATTGCAGAGTGGGCATGCCGTACTAAAGGCGTTGTTAGAAGAAGGTGTTGATGCCGAGGGTCTGGATGTACGCGATGAGTTTTTATCCCGATTAGGCGAGTTTGATCGTGTGTTTATTGTTTTGCATGGCCGGGGTGGAGAGGATGGCACGATGCAGGGGCTGCTTGAGATTTTGAAAATTCCCTATACCGGCAGCGGGGTACTGGCCTCTGCTTTGGCAATGGATAAAGTGCGTTGTAAACAACTATGGATGGGTGCCAATTTATCTACACCGGATTTTTGGGTAATAGAAAATGCCAGTCAGCTTTCTGTGATAGAAACGATAAAAAAATTTCCTGTTATGGTGAAGCCTGCTCGTGAAGGATCCAGTGTGGGCATCAGTAAAGCCGATAATGCTGACGAGTTGGTCGAGGCGGTCAAACTGGCGCTCCAGTATGACCTTGCCTTGATTGAGCAATATATAGAGGGTTCTGAATACACGGTTGCGATACTGGGTGATGCCGTTTTGCCTCCCATTCGTTTAGACACCCCGCGCACATTTTATGATTATCAAGCCAAGTATTGTTCGGATGATACCGCCTATATCTGTCCTTGTGGTCTGAGTGAGCAAGACGAATTACAACTCAAGGATTTGGCACTTCAAGCGTTTAAGAGTGTGGGCGCATCGGGTTGGGGGCGTGTCGATGTAATGCGTGATGCAAAAGGGCGGTTTTATTTGCTTGAACTCAATACAGTGCCCGGGATGACCAGTCATAGTTTGGTTCCTATGGCGGCAAAGCAGTATGGCTTGTCGTTTAATCAATTGGTTTTGGCAATAGTGAATTTAAGTTGTTCTTCAGGCAATGAAGATCGTTTGGCATTGGAAGAAAATGTATGTTGAAAAATGGATTGAGTGAAATTGTTGTTCCTCGTTTTTGTTTGTTGATTTTATCGGCAGTCACGTTATTCGTTCTATGGTCATTGCCAAACTTGAATGATCAAATAGCGATTAAGAAAATTTTGATAAATAAATCGCTGCACTATGTTGATAAAAATGATGTTGATCTGTTGCTTGAACAAGCATTGGAGAAAAATTTCTTTACATTGGATTTGAAAACCGTTGCGCAAACTGTAAATGACATTGCGTGGGTTGACTCCGTTCAGGTAAAAAAAATATGGCCGGATATATTAATGGTGAATATTACCGAGCAAACACCTATTGCCCGTTGGGGAAATAGTGCATTGATCAGCGCAAAAGGCGAGTTGTTCACACCGAGCAACTTGAGTGGATTTGATAATCTTCCACGTCTTGAAGGTAAAATTGAGCAGCGAAACCAAATTACGGATTTTTATTATCAGGCCAATCAAATGTTGCTGGATCAAGACTTAAGTCTGGTATCCTTGGAAATGAATTCTGCATTCGACTGGCGCCTCGAATTGAATAATGGGCTGGTATTGATTTTAAGTTCCCGGCAAGGGGTCGATAAATTAAAACAGCTCAGAAGTGTGTATGCGAAACATATTATTCCTCAACTTGGGAATATCGCCCATATTGATTTACGTTATGATGCTGGTTTTGTTGTGGCGTGGCGCGATGACAAAAAAGTATTGTCTGGTGAATCGTTGGCCTTGAGATAGTTTTTGGTAGAGAACAGAGTAATGAGCAAAACAGAACAGGAAAACATCCTCGTAGGTTTGGATATTGGTACATCAAAAGTGGTTGCCGTTATTGGGAAATCCAATTTAGATGGCTCATTGGAGGTTGTTGGTCTCGGTTCTGCGCCTTCAAGAGGGTTGAAAAAAGGAGTAGTTGTAAATATAGAATCAACGGTTGAATCCATTCAGCGTGCCATTGAAGAGGCCGAGTTGATGTCGGGTTTGTCTGTCAGCGTTGTCTATTGTGGTATTGCTGGCAGCCATATTAAAAGTATGAATTCTCACGGCATAGTCGCTATTAAAGATAAAGAGGTCGTGCAAGCAGATATAGATCGGGTTATTGATGCGGCTAAAGCAGTCGCAATTCCTGCGGATCAGCGCATTTTACATATTCTGCCTCAGGAATTTATCATTGACGATCAAGGTGGTGTAAGAGAGCCACTAGGTATGGCGGGTGTGCGACTTGAAGCCAAAGTGCATTTAGTGACCTGTGCTGTGAATGCCTTGCAAAATATTGAGAAATGCGCGCGTTTGAGTGGTCTGCAAACCCAGGATGTTGTGCTTGAACAACTGGCCTCAAGTTACGCCGTACTGACAGAGGATGAAAAAGAACTGGGCGTTTGTATGATCGATATCGGTGGTGGCACCACAGATATTGCTGTTTTTACCGGCGGAGCCATCCGACATACAGCAGTAATTCCTATAGCGGGTGATCAGGTCACCAATGATATCGCTATGGCATTGCGAACCCCGACACAATATGCCGAAGAAATAAAGATAAAATACGCCTGTGCTCTGACCCAGTTAGCAAAACCTGATGAACGGATCAAGGTGCCTAGTGTGGGTGATCGTCCGCATCGTGATTTATCGCGACAAGCGTTGGCAGAAGTCGTTGAACCTCGTTATGAAGAATTATTTACGCTTATTCAAGCCGAGTTACGGCGCAGCGGATTCGAAGAGCTGATTTCGGCGGGAATAGTAATGACAGGCGGCTCATCCAAAATGGAGGGAGTCATAGAGCTTGCTGAAGAGATCTTTCATATGCCGGTAAGACTGGGTGCGCCTAAAGAAATTCTGGGTTTGACTGACGCGGTGATAGATCCCATTTACGCAACGGCCGTTGGTTTGCTGCTCTATGGACAAAAAGAATTTCAGGAAAGAAAGCCGAGCAATACCAGTACAGGCCTTATGGGCGGGGATTTATTTCATCGTGTCAAAAAATGGGTCAAGGGAAACTTCTAACTTATCTAATGTATCGTTTTTGAATTTAACGCAAAAAGGAGAGCGCCATGTTTGAACTGATTGATAATGAGCCACAAAGTGCGGTAATTAAAGTGTTTGGAGTGGGCGGCGGCGGCGGTAATGCGGTTGAACATATGCTTGCAAATCATGTCACCGGCGTTGAATTCCTTTGTGCCAATACCGATGCACAAGCGCTCCGGGGTTTGCATGCACGCACACTGCTGCAGTTAGGCAGTGAGGTCACCAAAGGTCTGGGCGCGGGCGCTGATCCTGAAGTGGGTCGTCAGGCTGCGCTTGAGGATCGAGAGCGAATTCAGGAGGTGCTGGCAGGGACAGACATGCTTTTTATTACCGCAGGTATGGGCGGTGGCACTGGAACAGGTGCTGCGCCGGTGATTGCAGAAATAGCCAAGGAAATGGGGATTTTAACGGTGGCAGTGGTGACCAAGCCTTTTTCATTTGAAGGACGCAAGCGCATGCGCGTTGGTGAGGCCGGTATTGCTGAGCTTTCACAACACGTTGATTCATTAATTACCATTCCAAATGAAAAACTGTTGCCCGTGTTAGGAAAAAACACCCGGCTCCTCGATGCATTTAAAGAAGCCAACGACGTGTTGCTTGGAGCGGTGCAAGGTATTGCGGATCTGATTATTCGCCCTGGTATGATTAACGTTGATTTTGCCGACGTTCGAACCGTTATGTCTGAAATGGGCATGGCAATGATGGGTACAGGAATCGCCTCAGGCGAGGACAGGGCTCGTCTGGCTGCAGAAGCCGCTATAAAAAGCCGATTGCTTGAGGATGTTAACCTCCAGGGTGCTCGCGGTATTTTGGTGAATATCACGGCGGGTGAGGATCTTGGTTTGGGTGAGTTTTCTGAAGTGGGTGATACCATCGAAGAATTTGCCTCTGATAATGCAACTGTTGTTGTTGGCACTGTAATTGATCCGAGCATGGGTGATCAGCTTAAAGTAACTGTAGTGGCTACAGGTTTGGGTGGATCGGTCACAGAAGAAATCCGCAATATCAGTGAAAAGGTGCGTGGTTTTCCAGTAAACCGTGATGGCGGTGTTAAATATAACGAGCTTGATCGTCCCGCCGTGTTACGTAGACAAGGTATCAAGTCCCAAACCTTAGCGGCTTCAGCCACTGTTGCACCTGATATGGATTATCTCGATTTGCCCGCATTTCTGCGACAGCAAGCCGATTAGAAAGCGCTTTAGCGCCTCCCCGTTTTTTAACAGGGAGGCGCTTCTTTAATTATTGTACGTAAGTCACTCAGGGAAAAATTCAAATTTAAGGTCTGGATAATACAGCTTGCGTTCAGCTAAGTCGGGCCATAATGCAAGCCAATCTATTAATTTGGAGAGTGACGAGCTAACGAGGCGTATCTATTTTTCACGCAAAATAAAGTTCATTTTTTTGTGTCGCGGATGGATTTTGCAGGTCGTAAGCTAACAGCTAAAAGGGATTATGATGATCAAACAACGAACCCTCAAAAACAGTATCAAAGCCACGGGCATTGGCCTTCATAGCGGAGAAAAGGTTTACCTTACACTGCGCCCAGCTCCGGTGAATATGGGTATTGTGTTTCGACGTGTAGATCTTCATCCGGCGGTTGAAATTAGAGCCATTGCTGAAAATGTTGGCGAGACCACCTTGTCTACAACCCTTGTGAAGGGTGACGTCAAAGTCTCAACGGTAGAGCATCTATTGTCTGCTCTGGCGGGTCTGGGAATTGATAATGCCTATGTGGAGTTAACGGCGTCAGAAGTGCCTATTATGGATGGCAGCGCGGGTCCCTTTGTTTTCCTGATAGAAGCGGCCGGCATAGAAGAGCAATCTGAAGCGAAAAAATTTATTCGTATAAAACGAGAAATTACGGTTGAATCAGGGGATAAAACAGCTACTTTTCTGCCTTTTAATGGTTTTCAGGTAAGCTTTGGTATTGATTTTGATCATCCTGTCTTTAAAGAACGTGCGCAATCGGTGACTATAGATTTTTCCACTACTTCTTTTGTGAAAGAAGTCAGTCGTGCACGTACCTTTGGTTTTGTGAAAGATATTGAAATGCTTCGTTCCCAGCACTTGGCCTTGGGTGGGAGTGTTGATAATGCGGTCGTAATCAGTGACGTTGGTGTGCTTAATGAAAATGGCTTACGTTACGATGATGAATTTGTTAAACACAAAGTCCTGGATGCAATTGGCGATCTTTATTTGTTAGGTTATAGCCTGATTGGTGAGTTTGTTGGTTATAAGTCAGGACATGCCCTGAATAATCAGCTGATAAGGAAACTCTTACAAGAGCCCGATGCTTGGGATTTGCTTACGTTTGAAGATGCTGCCAATGTGCCAGTTTCCTATATGAAACCACCACTTGCCGCCGAAGCGTGAGTTTGTTTTAAGGCAAGCCCCCACTTGGTAATTCATCCACCTGAATCAATGCTGGATGAATTATCTACTCTCTTCTATCCCGCCTGAACCAGTTCAGTAAATGTTTATATGGATGTTTCATTCGCAGTGCTGGCGTGTGCTGCAAGTCGTTTAAGCGCTTGCGCTAACTGAGTATCGGTTTCGCATGCGGCTGTCTGCAGCAATAAGTCTTTATTCTCCAGACTGAGTAACTTTGCCTTTGGTAGTTTCTTGTTGCTTCTGTAGACCTTGCGAACCTCTGTTTTAATAATGATTTTCGATAGGCCGCTAAATTCTCCGTGGCGTTCAAGATGGTTTTTTAGTTGAGCAAGGTGAAAGCGCAGCTTGATAGACCATGCTGCATTGTCACAGCACAAAGTAAGCTCACCATAATTAAAGGCAGAGACTTGGCAGCGGGGTTGAAAAGTGTCAGGTAAATACTGTTTCACAATATTCTCAAGCGCCCGCAAATAATGCGCAAATGCCAAGGTGTTGTGTAACAGATCACTCTTTTTAAAATGAATGGTGGTCAAATCGGCTACTAAATGTGGTTTTTTCATGACATCAGTCTGACATAAGTGGGTATAGTGTTGAGGATGGCGGCGTTGAATTGTTTGCTTTATGTTCAGGCTTCAGTATTATTGGACGCTGTTTTGCAAGTATAAATGCTTCGAGGCAGGTCTGACGATTAAATTTTTTGGTAAAACCGGGCGCGAATTTTTTAATTCAGTGTCTCCAGTAGAGCGCTAAGAATGATAAGTCGGAAAGAAATAAAATGGAGTAACTCTATGAATTTCACAATCTTAAACTCGAAAAATAAAAAGCACAGCGGACGACAAATTAGTTTTGTGTACCTTTTGCTTATGTTTCTGGCGTGCGCATTGATTTCCGCAGCATTAACCGCCTATGGGCTGAGTAAGTTTGGATTTTCAAATGGCAGCATTTTTTTATCTGATACGGTGACTGCCTGGCAAAAAGAATTACAAGAACAAAATCAGCAAGTGGAACAGACGCGTGGACAAGTAAACGAAAAAATGAGTGCTCTTGCGCTTAAAGTTGCAGACATTCAGGCGCAAATGATTAAGCTGGATGCATTAGGCGAGCATTTGATTGGTGTTGCCAAGCTGGATTCCGGGGAATTTGATTTCTCTGAAAAGTCAGCAGTAGGTGGTCCGGAAGAGCTTGCAAAATTAGGCGAGGAATATCAAAAACCGGAATTTGTCAGTGTGTTGGATGATATCTCTCTTCAAATCAGGGAGCGTGCGCAACAAATGGATATTCTTGAGGAAATGCTGAGTAAGCAAAATCTCAAGGATAACGCTTATCTGGCGGGCAGTCCGGTTGAGCATGGCTGGTTATCGTCTCACTATGGATACCGTGTTGATCCTTTTACCGGAAAGTTAGCTTGGCATAAGGGAGTTGATTTTTCCGGAAAGAAAAATTCGCCTGTGCTGGCCCTGGCTTCTGGCATTGTTACCTGGTCGGGTGAGCGCGAGGGTTACGGTAATATGGTGGAAATTAATCATGGCGATGGCTACATTACACGCTATGGTCATAATAACGCCAACTTGGTCAAGGTAGGCGACATGGTCACTAAAGGGCAGCGCGTGGCTTTGATGGGAGACACGGGGCGTGCTACCGGCTACCATGTTCATCTTGAAGTATTTTCCAATGGTAAAGCGGTTAATCCAGCGCGTTATATCAGTCGAAAGAACCAAGGCTAGACCCGCCTTGTGATATATTTTTTACGTATTTGAATGAACCGTCTCGGCAGGTGATGCCAACAGGCATCATGTCTGTGTACGTTTCATGAATCGTATCAATGAATAATGTGAAAAAACCTTCTGTTTGATCTGCTTTCTATTATAAAAGTTGCTATGATTTGCAGTTTAAACAGAGGCCTCATGTAAAATAGGTTTATCCTTTTGACACGCCTTTCCTTCTCATAAACCTCTCTGAAAAAAATATCATGATTGGAACTATTTTCAGCAAGTTACTTGGATCAAAAAATGATCGTCAGTTAAAAAAAGTGGCCAAGCTAGTTAAAAAAATAAATAGCTTTCAGGATGAATACAAAACGCTCTCTGATGAAAAATTGCGGTCTAAAACCGAGGAATTTAAGCAGCGTCTGGCGACAGGACAAGAGACGCTTGATGATTTATTGCCAGAATCTTTTGCGGTAGTGCGTGAGGCCTCTGATCGGGTTCTGGGTATGCGCCACTTTGACGTGCAAATGATTGGCGGTATTACGCTGCATCAGGGCCGAATTGCTGAAATGCGTACAGGTGAAGGTAAAACACTGGTTGCCACCTTGCCTGTGTACCTGAACGCGTTAACTGGTGAAGGTGTTCATGTGATCACCGTTAATGATTATCTGGCGCAGCGCGATGCCGCATGGATGGGCAAACTCTACCAGTTTCTCGGTTTAAGTGTGGGTGTAGTTATTTCCCATCAAGATCCCGATGTAAAAAGAAAAGCCTATGCCTCGGATATTGTGTATGGCACAAATAATGAGTTTGGTTTTGACTATTTGCGTGACAATATGGCCTTCAGCAAGGAGATGCGCTTTCAGCGGGGCCTGCACTTTGCCGTAATTGATGAAGTTGACTCAATTCTTATTGATGAAGCACGCACGCCACTAATAATTTCAGGCCCGAGCGAGGACAGTTCCGAGCTTTACCGCAAGATCAATAAGTTTGTGCCAAAGCTGCAACAGCAAGAATACGTTGAGCGTGGCCCCATGGATGAGCCGGTTGAAGACACGGGCCATTATGTAGTGGATGAAAAATCACGCAATATAGAATTAACTGAACTTGGGCATCAGTATGTCGAGGAGCTTTTAACCGAGGAGAATTTGTTGGCAGAAGGCGAGAGTCTTTATGCGCCGGTAAATTTGAACCTGTTTCATCACGTGAATGCCGCAATCAAGGCGCACGCCCTGTTTCGTCGAGATGTGGATTATATTGTCCAGAATAATGAAATTGTAATTGTCGATGAACACACCGGGCGAACGATGCCTGGTCGGCGCTGGTCTGATGGTCTGCATCAGGCGGTAGAGGCCAAGGAAGACGTTAAAATTCAGCATGAAAGTCAAACACTGGCCTCAACGACCTTCCAGAATTATTTCCGCCTATACCAAAAGTTATCAGGCATGACAGGTACAGCTGATACCGAAGCATTTGAATTCAGGCAAATTTACAGTCTGGATGTTATGGTAATTCCTACGCATCGTCCCATGATTCGCAAGGATCTGAATGACTTGGTATTTCTGACGGCGGAAGAAAAATTTGAGGCCATTATTAATGACATCAAAGAAGCTATCAGTGTGCGACGCCCGGTACTGGTGGGTACGGCCTCTGTCGAAAGTTCTGAATATGTTTCAGCTTTGTTGAAGAAGCAGAAAATAGAACACCAGGTGCTGAATGCTAAATATCACCAGCGGGAAGCGGAAATCATTGCTCAGGCTGGAAAGCCCGGTTCTGTCACTATTGCAACAAATATGGCCGGTCGAGGTACTGATATTAAACTGGGTGGCAATTGGGAAGCTGAAGTTGCCGCCCTAACTGAACCTAGTGCGGAAAAAATTCAACAAATTAAAGAGGCTTGGCAGAAAACCCATGACGAAGTATTGGCCGCAGGAGGTTTGCAGATTATAGGCACGGAGCGCCATGAATCCCGTCGAATAGATAACCAGTTACGTGGGCGCTCTGGGCGACAGGGTGATCCCGGTATTTCGCGTTTTTATCTTTCCTTGGAAGATAATTTGATGCGTATTTTTGCCTCCGATCGCGTCAAATCACTGATGCAAAGTTTGGGCATGGAAAAAGGTGAGTCTATCGAACATCGTTGGGTGACGCGTTCAATCGAAAATGCCCAAAGAAAAGTTGAAGGTAGAAATTTTGATATTCGCAAATCCTTGCTTGAATATGATGATGTTGCAAACGACCAACGTCACGTGGTGTATAAGCAGCGCAATGAAATGCTCGACAGTGATGATATCTTGGAAGCCATCGTTCATATTCGTGAGCAAGTAGTGACCGAAACTATTAGTCTCTACATTCCACCGCAGAGTGTGGATGAACAGTGGGATATTCCAGGCCTGGAGTCTGCGCTGGAAGGTGAGTTCCGTTTGCAGCTGCCGGTGAAAAAATGGCTGGATGAGGATACGCATCTGAATGAAGCGGGTGTGCGTCAGCGAATACTTGATGCCATGGTGGCCGCCTATCAGCAAAAAGAAGAAAAGGTAGATGCCAAGGCATTCCGCCAGCTTGAAAAACAGGTGATGCTGGAAGTGCTGGATAGGCACTGGAAAGAACACCTGGCCAATATGGATCACCTGCGTCAGGGAATTCATTTGCGTGGTTATGCACAAAAGAATCCAAAACAGGAATACAAGCGTGAGGCATTTGAATTATTTCAGCAAATGTTAAACAGCGTGCAGCACGAAGTTATTCGAATTCTGAGCACAATGGAGCTGCGTAGTCAGGCAGAGGTTGATGCACTGGAACAACAAAGAATGATGCAAGCCGTTGAACAAAAAATGGACTTTACCCACGGTGAGTCGGAATCACTTTTGGCGGATGATGATGCGCCAGAGCCTGCGCAAGCAGCAACGCCCTATGTGCGTGAAGAGCGTAAAGTGGGGCGCAACGAACCCTGCTTCTGCGGCTCAGGCAAGAAAAACAAACATTGCCATGGCAAACTCAACTGAGCGACTGATGTTTTTGCCCCAGTGTAAAACCGAGCACATGCTAAAAATGTAATACGGGCAAATGTGGTGTAGCGTTTGCTTTTTTGGGCTGAGCTTTTCCCTCCTAATAACTTACAGCGTGGTAATCATGTAAGGTGGCAGACCTCGTTGTTTTTGCAATAAACCAGGTTGATGTATGTCTGTAGATCAAAACGCATTGAATCTGCATCCGGTCGCCGGCGTCAGAATAGGCACGGCAAAAGCGGGTATTAAATACCCCGATAGAACGGATGTGGTTATTTTTGAGCTGTGTGAGCAAAGCGTAATCGCTGGAATGTTTACCCGGAATCGTTTCTGTGCCGCGCCGGTGCAATTGGCGCGTGACCACCTGTCACATAAATCACCACGTTACTGGATTATTAACACTGGAAACGCCAATGCGGGTACGGGTGAGCAAGGGCTGAAAGACGCTTTGCGTACGTGTGAGCTTATTAGTACGCAAACTTTTTGCCAGTCTGACGAAGTTTTGCCTTTTTCCACCGGTGTTATTGGTGAGCTTTTGCCCATGGCCAAGCTTGAAGCCGCAATTCCCCATGCCTTGGCTGATTTAAATGGCAGTCATTGGACGCAAGCCGCTCGTGGCATTATGACAACAGATACCCGGCCCAAGGGTGCATCAAAACAGATTGTTGTGGGTGATAAAACGGTGACTTTAAGCGGCATAACCAAAGGTGCCGGAATGATCAAACCCAATATGGCTACCATGTTGGCTTTTGTCGCAACAGATATCGGCATGGATGCGCCGATGTTGCAAAAAATACACGCGGAAGCCGTAGAAAAAAGCTTTAATCGCATCACGGTTGATGGTGACACCTCAACCAATGACTGTTGCATGGTGGTGGCTACGGGTAAAAGTGGTCTTGTGATTACTGAAAATAATCCGCAAGAGCTGCTTTTGTTTAAACAGGCACTGCTTGAACTTTATCTGCAGTTGGCACACGCCATTATTCTTGATGCTGAAGGCGCGACCAAATTTATCACGATTACCATCAAGGGCGGCAAGACCGAACAGGAATGCCTGGAAGTGGCGTATACAATAGCGCATTCGCCTTTGGTAAAAACAGCCTTCTTCGCCTCTGATCCTAACTGGGGACGTATTCTGGCGGCGATTGGCCGAGCGCCCGGAATGGACGATCTGGATGTTTCTGCTGTTTCAGTGTTTCTTGATGACGTGCGTATTGTGCGTCATGGAGGACTGAGTCCGGAATACACTGAAGCGCAAGGTCGAAGGGTTATGGCACGAGCGGCTATTACAATACGTGTGGAGCTA
>DAIRVL010000012.1:0-22938 GCA_036802845.1 Pseudomonadales bacterium
CAGTTGTAGGTCATGAACTAGGGGGCATCACGGCCGTACACGTACAGAAGTCGTGCATTACTATGAACCACCACCTCAACGTGTGGTGGTTCATCATGTTGACCACCACGTTGTGTATCCCTATGTAGAGCGTAGAGAAGTAGTGTATTACCAAAAGGGTAGAGGACACCACAAGGCTCACCATCGCGGCCACCATTAGTTAGTGGTCATATCAGCAAGTGAAATTTCAACGCGTTAATCACGCATTTGTAGGGGCTTGGAGGGTTAAGCTTTTTATTCTGCAAACTAAGTGTCGACCCCAATAGCCTGCTAACGCAGCAGGTGATCTTTTTTACTTTAACCCTCTTTGCGAAATGTCTCGGATTTTATATCTGTGTCGAAGGCCTCTTTTGCTCCTAACCAACGTCGTAATTTTGTTTCTAACGCTGCGGCTGTGACGGGTTTTGCCAAATAATCATCCATTCCTGCCGCCAGGCAGCGCTGTTCATCACCCTCTGAAATATTTGCCGTCATGGCAATGACCGGAACATGTTGTCCTGAGACTGATTCTCGTAGGCGTATTTCCTGTGTTGCCGCATAACCATCCATCACAGGCATCACACAGTCCATTAAAATCAAATCAAAGGATTTATCTTCCAGGCTACCCAAGGCTTCGACGCCATTGGATACAACAAGAACCTGGCAGCCTAGTTTTTTTAGCATACCTTTAGTCACCATTTGATTCACATTGTTGTCTTCAACCAGCAAAACAGTATTCGTCGCCTCATCAGATGATGACATTGCCCCTTGCAGAACGGTGACGTCAGCAAGTTTTTCACTTCCCAGGTGCCAGACATGCACAAGAGCCAGGTATAAACTTTTCTTCACCAGAGGTTTTGTTAAAAATAAAACTTTATCATAGGTTTTACTGTGATTGAGTGTCGTGGCTGTTCCACGTTGCGCCAATGAGCCAAGAATTATCTGAGGAATCGCTAACCATTGAGGGTCATTGAACAAGGTTGAAGACAAACCCAAATGTACCGCGCGATCAATGGGCATGTTGATAATAATTAAATCATAAGGAGTCTGTGACTTAACACTGTCACTGAGTTCTTGTTGCGCCTCGTCTTCACCTGTTGCTAATCGTGTGTTAATTCCCCACTGCGACATTTCTGCCTGTAAAAACCGATTGATGCCCTGACTGGCCCCAACGACCAACACCTTTTTACCCGCCATGGCAGGATGCACCTTGAGCGCTTCGGTTTGTTGCGTAGAAATTTTTACCGGGACAGTAAACCAGAAGGTGCTTCCTTGACCCTCTTTGCTAAACACACCCATTTCACCCTGCATGCAGTTAACCAGACCACGGCAAATCGTCAAACCCAATCCTGCCCCGCTACTATATGCGCCTTGTTCAAGACGATTAAAGGCTTCAAAAATGTCCGCTTGATTGATCAAAGAAATTCCCGGGCCTTGATCACTCACCTCAATACGCAACAATCCCTGATTTGCACTCGAATAGGACATTTGCACTTCAATCACAATTTCGCCTGCATCGGAATATTTAATGGCATTGGTCACAAGGTTAACGAGTACTTGTTTGATGCGTTTGGAATCACCTTTTACCCGAAAAGGAATGTGTGGATCACACACATAACTGAGCTCCAGTTTTTTTTCATGAGCGACAGGACCGAGCATTTCAACGCAATCGTTAAGTATCATATGAATATTAAAGAAATGATTCTCAAGATGAATTTCTCCAGAGGATATTTTAGAAAAATCCAGCGCGTCTTCAATTAATTCCAGCAAGGTCTCAGCCGAACGTGCTGCCACCACCTGGTATTCATGTTGGGTTTTATTTAAATACGAATCTTCCAGGAGCGATAACATGCCAAGAATGTTATTCATCGGCGTTCTTATTTCATGCGTAATCGTTTGTATAAATTGTTGTTGTGCTGACAGCGTTTTATCTTCTTCATTTTTAACCCGTTCAAGATCAGCTATTTTTTTATTCAAGCTGCGTTGCATTTCCTCCTTTTCCCAAAAGGCGGTGAAAAGATAGGCCGCTTGTCTGAGCAGGAAGGCATAATACACAAACACACCCAGGCCAATAAAAACATAAACGGGATCAAAATTGATAAGTAATGCCGCCAGCGTGGGCAACCAATAAATCGACACTAATAGTTTATTCGTACGAAGATGCACCGGCGAATTAATAATTGCCGCGCCGCCTATTCCACCTGTTAGCATCCATGTGCTGAATGTATTTGCGGTGAGTCCTTCGTGAAGGAGCACAATAACCATAAATAAACTCCAGCCTGCAGCCTGGAAATTATTCATAAAATAAAATAAACGCCGCCAGCGTAGTGGCCCCTTACCATACAATGAATCAAACATCAGATTCATAATGATACGTACCAGTGAGGTCAGAACAATAAAGGCACCTAATACGACGCTGACCATGAATGATTCTTTATAAAAGCCACCCACGGTCAGTATCCAGCTGCCTACAACAATATATCCAAGAATAACGATCATGGATGCTCGCATGGCACCCTGATCAATTTTCTTAAGTAGTTTGCGATCAACTACCTCTGTTTGATAACTCTTCGTCATATCTAAAACCTTCACTTGTCACAAGCAGATAAATTATCTGCACAGTATGCCCATACTCACCAGCCTGCTAGAATTATAGGTTAGAGCGACCTTAATAGCAGTTAATTTGAATTCGCCTGCACAATTAAAAAAATAGTAATGGATTTAATTCTTACCCGCTCAGGATGACACGCATGGCTTCGTTTTATTCATCGTTACAATTCAACCTTGGTGACAGCATCGACTTGTTGCGCGAAACAGTTCATAAATTTGCACAACACGAAATCCTGCCTTTGGCCGATACAATTGATCGCACTAACGATTTTCCTCACCCTCTGTGGAAAAAACTGGGCGATCTGGGTTTATTGGGTCTTACGGTTGAAAGCGACTACGGCGGCAGTGGTTTGGGTTATCTGGCGCATGTTATTGCCATGGAAGAACTCAGTCGTGCGTCAGCGTCTGTTGCTTTAAGTTATGGTGCGCATTCAAATTTGTGCGTGAATCAGATTCGCCGCAATGGCAATGCGTCACAACGCGCCAAGTATTTACCCAAACTGATCAGCGGAGAACATGTAGGCGCACTGGCCATGAGCGAAGTCAATGCGGGCTCCGACGTGATCAGCATGCAATTAAAGGCTGAGCTTAAAGGCGATTGTTATATTCTTAATGGCAGCAAAATGTGGATCACCAACGGCCCCGATGCCCACGTTTATGTGGTTTATGCCAAAACACCGACAAAAGACAAAGCACAGGCACTCACAGCGTTTATCATCGAGCGCGATTTCCCTGGTTTCAGTCGCGGGAAAAAACTCGATAAATTAGGCATGCGGGGTTCAAACACCTGTCCACTTCACTTCGAAAACTGTGAAGTGCCGGTTGAAAATGTATTGGGCGCTCCTCTCAAAGGTGCGCATGTGTTGATGAGTGGTCTGGACTATGAACGGGTGGTGTTGTCTGGCGGTCCCTTGGGCATTATGCAAGCCTGTCTTGATGTGGTGATTCCTTATGTGCATGAACGTAAACAATTCGGCCAGTCCATCGGTGAATTTCAACTGATACAAGCCAAACTGGCCGACATGTACACACAACTAAGTTGTTGCCGTGCGTATGTTTATGCCGTGGCACAAGCTTGTGATCGTGGTGAAGCCACACGTAAGGATGCCGCCGGTGTGATTTTGTATACGGCAGAACATGCTACCCAAATGGCGCTGCAAACCATTCAGTGCCTGGGTGGCAATGGTTATACCAATGAGTATCCTGCCGGACGTTTATTACGTGACGCTAAACTTTATGAAATCGGAGCGGGTACTTCTGAAATTCGTCGTATGTTAATTGGCCGTGAACTTTTTAACGAAACAAAATAGCAGGCAAAGGCATGGCGATACTTCCCTCACACTTAAACGATCAGGACAGCGTCTTCCAGCAACGCGTCACGCATAATAAACAACTGTGTGACGCATTAAAAAACAAGGTCAAAGGGATTTTACAAGGTGGGGGTTCTGCTGCGCAGGCTAAACATAAAGCACGTAATAAACTCTTGCCGCGTGAGCGTATAGAAAAATTGCTTGATCTAGGCTCGCCATTTTTGGAACTCTCACAGCTGGCCGCAGACAATGTGTACGATGAAAACGTGCCTTGTGCTGGTGTTATTTGTGGTATTGGTTATATCAATGAACGGCTGTGCATGATCGTTGCTAATGATGCTACGGTTAAAGGCGGAACCTATTACCCCTTGTCGGTAAAAAAACATCTGCGTGCACAAAACATCGCTGAAGAAAATCATTTGCCCTGTATTTATCTGGTTGATTCCGGTGGCGCCAATCTGCCGCATCAGGCCGAAGTATTTCCCGACAAGGAACATTTTGGCCGAATTTTTTTTAATCAGGCGCGGATGTCAGCTAAAGGCATCAGCCAGATTGCGGTGGTCATGGGGTCCTGTACGGCGGGCGGTGCTTATGTGCCTGCAATGGCAGACGAAAGTATTATTGTTAAAGGCAATGGCACTATTTTTCTTGCCGGTCCACCTTTGGTTAAAGCAGCGACCGGAGAAGAAGTCAGTGCCGAAGAACTCGGTGGTGCACATGTCCACTGTTTTGAATCTGGCGTGACCGACCACTTTGCTGAAAACGACGATCATGCGCTAACGATAGCCAGAGCCTGTGTTGCAACCTTGCCTTCACCAAACAAAACACCGCCAAACAAACACGCTGCACCGCTGTATTCTCTCAATGAACTCTACGGTATTATTCCCCAATCCCTGTCACAGTCTTTTGATGTCTATGAAATTATTGCTCGACTGATTGATGGCAGTGAGTTCAGCGAATTCAAAGCCAATTTTGGCCGCACACTGATCTGCGGTTTTGCACATATTGAAGGTTATCCAATCGGTATCATCGCCAATAATGGCGTGCTCTATTCTGAATCAGCCCAAAAAGGGGCGCACTTTATCCAGCTCTGTGTCAAACGCAACATACCCTTGCTGTTTTTGCAGAATATCAGCGGTTTTATGGTTGGTAAAAAATACGAAGCCGGCGGCATCGCAAAACACGGCGCCAAACTGGTTACAGCGGTTGCATGTGCCGAAGTACCAAAACTAACGGTTATCATTGGCGGCAGTTTTGGCGCTGGTAATTACGGCATGTGCGGCCGGGCCTACGATCCGCGTTTTTTATTTACCTGGCCCAATGCGCGTATTTCTGTAATGGGCGGGGAACAAGCCGCGTCTGTGCTTGCACAGGTCACACAAGAGAATCTTCAAAAACAAAATAAAATAATGAGCGCTGAAGAAATAGAGGCATTCAAGGCGCCCATTCGTGAGCGCTATGAACACGAAGGGCATCCTTATTACGCCAGCGCACGGCTCTGGGATGACGGCATTATTGATCCAGCGCAGACACGTGACGTATTGGCACTGTGCCTTGCTGTGGTGAGCCAAAGCCCATATCGCCGCACTGACTTTGGTGTTTTCAGGATGTAAGCCCGCCATGATTAAACGACTTTTAATTGCCAATCGGGGTGAAATTGCCTGCCGTATTTTACGCACGGCCCAGGCACGTGGCATCCACTGTATCGCCATTTATTCTGACAGTGATAAAAATTGCCAGCACGTGCTCAGAGCCAATGAAGCCTGGCATGTGGGTGACAGCCTTCCGAGTCAAAGTTATCTGAACATTAATAAAATTATTGCCGTGGCCAAACAAAGTGGCGCAGATGCAATTCATCCCGGTTACGGTTTTTTATCGGAAAATGCCGATTTTGCCGAGGCCTGCCAAAACGCGGGAATTATTTTTATTGGTCCGCCAGTCACGGCCATTCAGCAGATGGGCTCAAAGAATGCCGCCAAAGCATTGATGGCAAGGGCACAGATCCCCTTATTAGCAGGACATGATCTGAGTCAGCTTTCACCTATTGAGCTTGAACAGTGTGCAACAAGTCTTGACTACCCGGTGCTGCTCAAAGCCAGCGCGGGTGGTGGAGGCAAAGGCATGCGCATCGTTGAACGCAGTGACCAATTCATGCCAGCTTTTCAACGGGCGCAATCAGAGGCGCTAAAAAGTTTTGGTGATGCCAGCCTGCTAGCTGAAAAATACCTGCAGCAACCTCGCCATGTTGAAGTCCAGGTTTTTTTTGATCGGCAAGGGAATGGCATTTATCTTTTTGATCGGGACTGTTCCATCCAGCGGCGTCACCAAAAAATAATTGAAGAAGCACCGGCACCTTTTCTTGATGAAACATTGCGTAAACGTATGGGAGAAAGCGCACTCCAGGCCGCGCGCTGCATCCAGTATGTGGGAGCGGGCACCGTGGAATTTTTACTCGACGCCGAACATAATTTTTATTTTATGGAAATGAACACACGTTTGCAGGTTGAGCATCCAGTTACTGAAATGATCAGCGGCTTTGATCTGGTTGCCTGGCAAATTAATATCGCCGAAGGCAAAGCGCTTCCTGTGACACAAGCCGATTTGATCGCAAATGGGCACAGCATAGAAGTTCGTCTCTACGCAGAAAATCCGGCGCATGATTTTTTGCCCTGTACAGGTAAACTGCATCAGTGGGTCATACCAGAATCTACTAGCAGTTTACGTATCGACAGTGGTGTTATTCAGGGAGACAGTATTTCTGCCTACTACGATCCGCTGTTAGCCAAAGTGATCAGTCATGGTGCCACACGAGAGGACGCCATACAAAAACTGCTCTATGGTTTGCAGCAAATTCGCATCAGTGGTCTTGTTACCAATCTCGATTATTTGAAAGCCCTGCTGCACAGTCCTGATTTTTTTTCAGGCAACCTTTCCACACATTTTCTTGAACACTATCCGCCGGTTTTTTCGCCTTCAATGATACAGATAGAACACGGTTTTTTAATTGCAGCCATTGCACTGTTAATCGGCGATAAAAATCATTCTGATCCCTGGAAAAACAAACTGGCCTGGCGACTTAATCAGGCTGCGCACCAAAGTATTACGCTGGCCTATCAGGATGCGAATGCAACGCTGCTTAGAACCCTGCACCTTGAAATGCCAAAGGACAATGTTTTTTTAATTCAGATGCAGCAGCAAACGTATCGCATTAAAAAACAGCGCAGTGAGCACAACGATGTGCTGTATTTATCCATCAATGAGGATGAACAGCTAAGCATTCCATTCTTTTTATGGGAGCAAACCATCACCCTGCATTACGGCATGTTGTCGCTCAGTTTTCAGCGTTATCAGGCGTCACATGTCAGTAGCTCGCAACAGCCAGTACGTGCTTTTAATAAAGCACCCATGAGCGGTAGAATCATTGAAATAGTCTGTCAAACGCAAGAAATTCTGCAACCTGGCCAA
Source organism: Pseudomonadales bacterium (assembly GCA_036802845.1). GTDB lineage: Bacteria > Pseudomonadota > Gammaproteobacteria > Pseudomonadales > UBA3067 > DAIRVL01. The sequence continues at coordinate 7,404 of DAIRVL010000012.1, forward strand.
GCCATTCTGGTGATGGAAGCCATGAAAATGGAATATGTTATTAAAGCACCTGTGTCTGGAAAAATTTCAAAATTTAATTTTCAGTTACACAGCGTTGTTACTGAAGGCAGTTCTCTTTTTGACTTCGAAGAATTATAAGGAGCTGTTACTCTCATGCCTTTTCCATCGCAGGTAAAAATTGTCGAAGTGGGCCCACGGGATGGCCTGCAAAACGAATCTGCAGCCCTGACGCTGCGCGATAAAGTAACGCTGATCAATGCCCTCAGTGACTGCGGGTTAAGTTACATCGAAAGCGGCAGTTTTGTTTCTCCCCGCTGGGTACCACAAATGGCCGACAGTGATGAGGTGTTTGCTCAAATCAAACGTCAGGCCCACATCACCTATGCGGCTCTAACGCCAAACATGAAAGGGCTGGAGCGGGCATTACTGGCTCGCGCGAATGAAGTGGCTGTTTTTGTCGCCGCCTCGGAAGCCTTTAGTCAGAAAAATATCAATTGCAGTATTGCTGAAAGTCTACAACGGATACATCCCGTCATTAGCGCTGCGCATCAGGCCGGCCTCAAAGTAAGGGGCTATATCAGCTGTGTGCTGGGTTGCCCTTACCAGGGTCTTGTTGATAAGGCCGTTGTCGCGTCACTCGCCCATCAATTAATTGCTATGGGCTGTTATGAGGTTTCACTGGGAGACACCATCGGTGTAGGCACGCCCTTAAAAGCGCAGATCATGATCAAAACCGTTACTGAGCAGGTGCCAATAGAACAGCTGGCGGTGCATTATCACGATACCTACGGCCAAGCACTGGCCAATATCTATGCGTCTTTGGAATTGGGAATAAGCACCGTCGACAGCGCAGTTGCCGGACTGGGCGGTTGCCCTTACGCACCGGGTGCCAGTGGTAATGTCGCCACCGAAGATCTGGTCTATATGCTGGAAGGTTTGGGCATAAACTGTGGCGTTAATCTGGAGAAATTAATCCGCGCCGGAAATACCCTGTGCCAGACGCTGGGTCGCCCGACGCGCTCAAACGTAGCGGCGGCACTGTCAGACCGATGTAAAGATTAAATTGGCGCGCACAGGAAAATGGATTAAAAATTTTCCTGCTGATCGGGGTCAAACAGATGTCCGAGTTTGCCCTGTTTGGTTTTCAGATAGGCTTCGTTGTGCGGATTACGGCCAAATTGCAGGCTCTTGCGTTCTATAACTTCAATACCCTGGTCTTGCAACGCCTTGACCTTGCGCGGATTATTGGTCATCAGGCGCACTTTTTTAACCTGAAGATACTTCAGCATGGCCTCACAAATGGCGTACTGACGCAGATCGGCATCAAAACCCAATTGCTCATTCGCTTCGACCGTGTCCGCACCTTTGTCCTGCAAGGCATAGGCCCGAATTTTATTCAGCAGTCCAATACCCCGGCCTTCCTGGCGTAAATATAACAACAGGCCCCGGCCTTCGGCAGCAATGGCCTCAAGTGCCGCTTGCAGTTGCGGTCCACAATCACAACGCTGACTGAACAAGGCATCGCCGGTCAGGCATTCCGAATGAATACGCATTAACACAGGTTCGCCGTCAGCAATATCACCCATGACCAGTGCAATATGCTCTTTTCCTGTTGCCGTCTCTTCAAAACCGTGAATGCTAAAAACACCCCACTGTGTAGGCAGTTGTGCGCTTGCAACATAATGAATGGACACGTCAAACTCCCGGGACAAGGCATGATTTGGAAAAAGAAATGAATTCTACACCATCCAACTCCTAACGTCCCCACTTCAACAGGCACCCTAAAATGGCAACGCCGACTTGTCTGAAATTACATTTTTTGTACTAAGGTAATCAGCCCCTGGTTTTCCTGCATTTTAACCCGGGTCAGAAAACTCATACCCAACAAAACATGGGCAGGGTAGTTACCTTCAATGATGGCAGCGGGCACATTACTTAGTTCAAGCTCGCCGATTTTCACCCGCGTAAGCGTCACCACCCAAATATTGACCCGGCCTTGTGCCGTTTCAGCCATTCCTGCCTGACCCGTGAGGTAATCAATGCCAAGACGTTGTGCCTCTGTGGCGCTCAGCGCCACAAGGTTTGCACCGGTATCGAGCTGAAAATTAACGCTCTGTCCATTAACACTGCCGGGCGACAGGTACTGTCCCCGCTCATTGAGTCGTAATGTCGCTTGCGCCTGCTTTCGTGTTTGATAACCGCCACTGTAGTCTCTAACAACGGGATACAGGCGCGTTTCGTTTTTGTAGCGAATACGCGCACCGCCGCTTTCTACCGCAAGCAATACCAATCCGGCTTCATTTGTTTGGCCCACTTTTAATGTGTGCAGGCCTTGATCAAAACGCACCACCGCCTGGTCTTTGAACAAACCCACCACCGCAATGTCAGCGGCCATAGCCAGACTGGATATCACTGTGGTCAACACCGCAAATAAAACTGAAGAATTGAATTTAAACACGCGTGTCACTCTGAAACCTCTTTAGTTTCAGTGTAGACAGTCTATTCACGGCGCGCAGGCGGAGTTAGCGCAGGTGCCAGGCCCAGGTCAGCATCAGCAACAACGCCAAAATGGCCGTTGATAGTTTCCAGAAAAGCAGCGGATTGCGATCAATAAAGGGGGACGCCGCATAACTGATAAAGTCGCGATTGGGTGTATTCAGGTCATGAATAAATTCTGACACATCCTCATAACGCAAGGTTTGATTCAAATTCACCGCTTTTTTGATGGCTCCATCCATCCATACCGGCACCAAAGGGTTATGGTGATAGGCGGGCGTATAGGGCAGCCTGAGAAACTCGGCAAACTCGGTACATTGATCGTATTTTTCACCGTAGGGACGGTGCCCTGTCAGCATTTCATACACAATCACGCCCAAGGAAAACAGATCTGAACGGGCATCAGGACGCACGTTGTTATGGTACTCGGGGGCCGAATAACTGGCCGTGCCCAGAATTTTATCTCGGACCAAAGGTGCGGCGATCTCATCAATACCCGCTGCATAACAAGAACCAAAGTCAACGATGACCGCTTTTTTGCCTTTTTCCAAAATGATATTGGCGGGTTTTAAATCCTGATGCAGCGTGTCCCGGCGGTGAAAAGCACGTAACCCTTTCATCAGTTGCTCGGCAATATCCACTACGATGGAAATTTCTGCAGGCTGGTGCTGTAGCATCCAGGTTTCCAGCGTAGGGCCTTCGAGATACTCCATCAGACTAAACATAAAACGATGCGGTCTGTGTACAGCTGAGAATTTGACTACATGGGGGCTGTCTATACGTTGCGCTATCCATGATTCCATGACAAAACGTTCAATATAGGCCAGGTCATCTTCAAAATTGACCGACGGTGTTTTCATCACCAGTTGACGCTGTGCGGGGTCAGCCAAATCGGTGACCAGATACAATTGGCTGCGCGCACTGGCATGAATCTGTTTTTCTATCTGATATCCATCCAGCTTTTGCCCTGGCGACAGCGGCGGTGGAAAAGGGAGTTCAATCAGGCTTCGGTACGACGTGACATCGGTGCTGCTGGGTAATTTTTCGATATGGACGATCTGACAACTTATATTATCGTCACTGTGATTAGTCAGTGCGTGCTGAATCAATGTCTCACACAGCCCCCGTTCACCCTCACGGTAACGCCGCAAACACTGGTCAATATCCTTTGTGCTTACGAAATTATGCAACCCATCGGTGCAAAGAAAGAAGACATCATCGGCCACCACATCAAGCTGGCGGTAGTCAATGTCGACATTCATTTCCACCCCTAATGCGCGCGAAAGATAGGCCGTGTTCGCGTTGATACGGACGGCATGGTCCGTCGTTAAAGGCTCCAGCGTATTCCCGCGCAAACGGTAAATCCGGGTGTCACCAACATGAAAAATATACGCACTGTGTGATTTGATAATTAAAGCGGAAAAAGTGCATACATACCCCTGGTATTGACTGGCGAAATGGCGGCCCTGACCGTACAACCAGCGATTCAAGGCTGTTAACACTTTCTGCCCGGCGGTTTTAACACTCCAGGAATCAGGGCAGCTGTAATAGTCGGATAAAAAACCCTGTACGGCACACTCTGCCGCTTCCTTGCCTTTTTCTGCCGCGCTCACACCATCGGCAATCACGGCCGCGATGCCTTTATAGGTCACCACGGGCAATGACGGCACACGCAGACCGATACAATCTTCATTCGTGTCTTTAATGCCCGCCACAGTGGCCTGTTCAACGTGGGCGGTATAGTCGCTGTTCAAATGATCAACCGTTGCCATAGGTCTTCTTCCTGTAAAGCGGGGTAAATCCCGTGGCGAGCACACGGCGACTGATCAAAAACCTCGGCGTTCTTCAACAACGCGCCACAGCAAGTGTGCAACACGCTATAAAACCAATGAGATTCGGTGCAGCCCTCGTCCTGTACGGCTAGATTACTGCGGAAGAGGCGCATTTTCTTTAAAATCAAGCTCTGACGCTGGGCCTGTTTCAGCATCAGTGCCTTGATCAGCTGGAACACCCTGTGCTTCATCTGCGGGTGGCGATGCCGCTTGCAACTGCGCCGCTGTCAGCGCCGTAATGCGCTGATAATCTGCTTCAGACAGACTGAAATAGTGGTCAACGTCACTGCGTTTGACTACGTAATTTCCGCCAAGCTGAATGAACGAATAGCTTAGCTCATTAGTATCGTTAGTGATCTGAATCACGGCGGTTTGTGTTCCCGAGTTTGTTTCATCCACAGCGCGTTCTATACGCCCCGTAACGCGTAAGCTTTCAAATGCCGCGACCAGATCTTTGGCTTTTTGCTGATTCAGTTCGCTATTAACTGGTGAAACCAGACTCCAGTTCTCCTGCTGTTTTTCCAGAACGTAGTCACTTCCCTGAATACGTTTAACGCCTTTGCTGGCCAGCAAGGTTTTATCCAGCCAATCATCGGCGAGCGTTGGCAATTCAAAGGTATTGAGCTGGGCGGCATACACCGCATCACTTCCGGCTTTACGTACATGCGCCTTACGAAAACCCGGTGAATTGCCAACATACAGCTCTGCTTTTGACGTTTCCCCCTGATACAGAATCACGTGACGCTGATATTTGTTTTCTGCTACCTCAAAACGTTCATGACTGGATGCCGTAGTCGCTACCGGCCAGCCCCCATTGAGGGTGGAAAATTTAGTCATCAGCCCATCCATTTTGGCTTGATCTACAGGCAACTGCGTATCCGGCAACTGCCAGTGATCACCCGTTTTCTGCAAGGTCAGGCGCTTGCCGCCCTCCTGAATCGTTATTTTATCGATCTGATCCGCGTCTGGAATCAACAAGGCCTGTTGTACATCGACAGCGTCATGTTTTTTTTGCTGATGATTCCAGTACAAGGCTTCACCCACCAAAAGTTGCACAAGCAACAGGGCGCTTAAGCCATAGGTTAATTTACTCATCGTTCGCTTCCTTTATTTGTCCATCATCGCCAAATACGTTCGCTGACGCGCTTTTTGCCACCGTCGCTGAATAAACGCCACGACAAGCAAGGCCAAGGCCGCCAGGACATAATTCAAATATTCCCAAAACAACTGACTTTCGTGCTCCATGGGGGGCAGGGTGCGATTGAAATGGCTGCGCGAACGGATCTTGAGCAGCCCGGCATCTTCCAGCGACCAGTCCACCGTGTTCGACATCAGCTGCAGTGCAGAGAGATATTCACCACCACTGGCGGCGCTGGCCAGTTGCGTGACCTGATCCTGAAGAAAATCATTGGAACTGAACAGAATGATACGCGCCGATTCCGGCGAGCGTCCGATCACACTGGAAATGACGCCCGCTTCTTTTTTATTTTCCTTGGGTCGGCCCTGCTCAGTATCCTGCTCATCGCCCATCATGTTGGGCTCCTTAACTTCGCCGCTCTCATCTGTCGCTAACAAGGGTGAATTTTGTCCGGCAAAATAGGAATCAAAACGACCTTCAGTTATGAGGCCCAGCACATGGGCTTTCTGTTCATTTTGCGGTGCAAAACCACTGAGGCCCTGTTTATCGATCCGGGGCATGATATCCAGAGAATCAGACAGCCATGACTTGTCAGAACTTTTCAGCAAGGTAGTCAAATGCCGTTCCATGTTTTTGGCTTTATCCACCACAATGGGCGATGCCCAGGTCATGGACAACTGCATCAGATTGGCGGTAATAGGATTGTCCTTATTGAGGCCCTTGCCCCGCACATCAATAAAATAGGGGTAATCAAGCATACGCATTTCCTGCATCTGGAAACCACCTACTTGTCGGGTTACCGGTACAGGGAATGAGGAGTTTTGGGGATCAAGCACCAAGGATTCATCAATGCGGATACCGTTATGCGCCAGCCATTTTTCCAGACCACTGCTCTGTTTTTCTATTTCGAGACGGCGATTGGAGAAGTTCACCGAATAGGGCGAGGTGGCCAGAATCACGGTGCCGCCCTGCATCAAAAACTGATCAACCGCAAATATCTGTTTTGTATTGAGCTGGCTCGGATCAACCAGTAACAGCACATCGGCATCACCAGCCACCGTGCCATCACTCAAATTTTCACGCTGAACACTTAAATCAGCACCCAAGGCATCTTCCAGTTTTTTGAATTCAGCCTGGTTAAACGTTGCGTAAGGATCGTAGGGTGATGAAGAAGGCAGTACCAGCGCCAGCGTTTTGGTAAAGCCCTTGGCAAAACGTTTAATACCGGATTGCAGATTACGTTCAAACTTGGCTTCGGTCATGTCTTCAAAAGGAATTTGCACCATCTGCTCGCCCAGGGACAGTGTCATATAAAAATAAAAACTCTCTCCGCTGAACGCACTGGTCGACATAGGTGAAAACCCGTATTCCTCGGAAATTTTTCGACCCACCAAACCACCATCGGCGTCGGGATCAATATAGTTCACTTTCAAACGACCGCTGGATTGTTCCTGCATACGAGAAACGATTTGCGACACCGTTGCTTTAAATTTAACCAAAGGTTCAGGTAAACGCTCGTTGGCAGACACGTAGGCATTAAATTCCAGCTCACCTTTTACCGTGTCGAACAGGTTGCCGCCGGCCTGATAATTATTGAGCACTTTTTTGATGGTGCGGGTCAGATCGTGTTCCGGATTACGCAGCTGGACATCAAAATCGGCTTCTGAGCGCGCTTTTACTTCAATCAAATCGCTGAAAGATAAAATATGGTAGGCATCACCATACTGCACCAGCACATTAAAATAGGAATTAACGATAGCGGCCTGGTAACGATCAGCCACCTGAAAGGGGACAGGCTCAATGCCGTATTTCTGATTCGCTTCTTCTTCTATTTCCGGCTTGGTGACAGGGTCAACAAATTCCACGCGCACCTTGCCACGACCTGCAATTTCATATTCACGCATTAAATCACGTAATTGTGGTACCAAGGGTGATAACAAGGGGTGGGTTTTACTGGAAAAATAACCGCGCAACAACAAGGGCTCATGCAGTTGATCAAGATACTCCTGCGTGGCGCTGGAAATAGAATATTGTTTACCCTCGGTCACATCCACACGCAAGTTTTGCAACTGCCCCAACCAGACATTGCCCAACACGACATTGCCCAGCAACAGCGCCGTGACGGTGCGCCAGAATTTATGGTGCGGCGTACGCAGACTGCTGACCCAACGTTCTTTCTCCAGGAAATAGGTATTAAAAATAAGAAATACCGCAATCATGCTCAGATAATAATAAAGATCGCGTAGATCAATCACACCCCGGGTAATAGAGTCGAAACGTGAACCCGTGCCTAACAAACGCAACCATTCACCGGTTTCATTACCAAAAAGATCGGTAATGATCGGCGTACCCAAAAGATAAAAAAAGGCACTCAGTGCCGTGGCGCAGATCAAACTGACAATCTGGTTATCACTGCGCGCAGACACAAACAAACCGATACTCAAATACGCCGCGCCCAGCAAAAACGCCGCCAGATACCCGGCCCACACCGGACCCCAGTCGAGCTCACCAATCAACGAAACCGTAATGGGTAAAGGCAGGGTAATCAGCAAAGCAATACCCAGCAGAATCAAACAACCCAGGAATTTTCCCAACACGAAATTCCACAGCTGAACGGGTTGTGTCAACACATGTTCCAGGGTTCCGCTGCGTCGCTCTTCGCTCCATAAGCGCATGGTCAGTGTACCCGACAGAAAAATCAGCAACACCGGCATCCACTCAAACAGGGGCCGGACATCGGCAATGTTGCGGGAGAAAAATGCTTTTTCCCAGAAAAACGTAAACAGGGTCACCGCCGCAAACGTTGCCAGAAAAAGATAGGCAATGGGTGACGCAAAAAAAAGGGTGACCTCTTTGGCCGCAATACGGCGAATCAAAGCGAAAGAGTGTTGTTCAGGCTGCATTGGTCGTGTTCTCACGGCTAGGATGGATTTTACGGGGGGTTTGATTTACCTCACGAAACAGCGTTTCAAGATCACGGTGCTCCGTTCGTAACTGATACAATTCTCCACCGGCCTGAATAATACTTTTGGCCAGCCGGGTACACAGTTGATTCACATGGCTTTCATCAATGGCGCTCTGGGCTGAAAGTGTGAATCGGTATTGAAACACCGCACTGTCTTGCCTGGAAAAAACCGTAAACGACTCTATCTCGCTCAACTGTTCCACCTGTTCACGGACAACGGACTCGGGCAGGCTGCTTATCACCGTTAGCTGATTGCTCGAACGCAAGGCTTTGAGTTCTTCATCAACGATCAGTTTGCCATCACGTAAAATTAATACACGATCACAGAGCGCATCAACTTCCTGCATGATGTGGGTCGACAGAATCACCGTAGCCTGTTTGGCAATGCTGCGAATCAGATCTCGCATATGCTCGATCTGCGTGGGATCCAAACCGTTGGTCGGTTCATCAAGAATCAGCAATTTTGGACGTCCCAAAATAGCCTGTGCTACACCAACACGTTGTTTGTAACCGCGTGACAGCGTGTTAATCGGTTGCAGCAATTTTGTGCCAATATCCGTGGCCTCTATAACACGTTTAATGTCTCGGCTTTTATCGAGGCCCCGTAATCCTTTTAACGTGGCTACATAGTCAAGATAATCAGCCACCACCAGTTCAGCATACACTGGCAAACTTTCCGGCAAATAACCCAATTGCCGCTGTACTGACTTGGGCTCATGGGTCAAATCAATACCATTGACCTTTATATGGCCACTATTAGGCTCCAAATAACCACTGAGCATTTTCATGATAGTGGTTTTGCCTGCGCCATTGTGGCCCAGCAACCCGACAATTTCCCCCTGACCAATGTTGAAACTCACCTGCTCCACGGCCACAAAGTTACCGTAACAGCGGGTTAACTGGCTAACTTCCAGCATGGTGTTCTCCAATGACTGATTTAAAAAAATGGTTCCCAAGTACTACTCGACCGCACACGCTCAGCAATAAAGGTGTTGCCATCAAAATTAAAATTTACGGGAGATTAACAAGCGCTTTACGGCCGTAAAACACGTGCGGAATTATGGATTCGGGGCAACAACAATAGCAATAGGCGATTCAGGCAAATAGTCAGCTATATCGCTTCGAAAGAATCAAATCGATTTATTATCCTTATCAGCACACACCTTACAGACATAAGTATGTGCCGATAATAAAGACACTCTTTTCAAACCCGGATAATTTTGATGTTTTGCGTGGATGGCCAGGCCGTGTCAAAAAGTGTTTTAACACTTTAAGCAAGAGGGAACGTTCACCGCACAAAAAACAAATGGGCGACTTTTCCAGGCTGATCCCTGATTAATGTCGCTTGCTTTATTTTTGCCGAACAGAAATTTGTGCAAAGTCTTATTTGCCTATACAAAAACTGGAAAAAATTTTCCCAAGTAACTCGTCATTGCTAAATTCGCCGGTAATTTCAGACAATGCGCGTTGAGCATGGCGCAATTCTTCGGCAAGCAATTCGCCGGCACTGAGATTGAGTTGTTCAATGCCACGCTTCACGGCCACTTGTGCCTGTTTTAAAGCCTCCAGATGCCGTTGACGTGCTATAAATCCACCCTCACCACCACTGGAATAGCCCATTAATTCCTTCAAGTGCATTTTCAGGTTTTCTATACCGCTACCTTGTTTGGCTGAAAGATAAATCACCGGACAAGGGCTTTCGGCGGTTTCCGAAAAAGCGTTCGGTTCCAGCAAATCTATTTTGTTTACGATCACCGTGATCTGTTTGATGTCTGGCATTTGACCTATGAATTCAGGCCATAATTTTTGCGGGTCTCTTTCCTGTGTTGTGGTGCCGTCAATCATTAACAATACACGGTCAGCTTTGCTAATTTCGACCCATGCCCTGCGAACGCCCTCCTTTTCTACCACATCGTCACTTTCCCTCAAGCCGGCGGTATCAATGAGGTGCAAGGGCATGCCATCAATATGAATGTATTCGCGCAATATGTCGCGCGTGGTGCCAGCGATGTCGGTCACAATAGCGGTATCCCGGCCAGACAGCGCATTGAGCAGGCTCGATTTCCCCGCATTGGGACGGCCGGCAATCACCACTTCCATGCCTTCTTTAAGCAAGGCGCCTTGTGTGGCCTCCTGGAAAATATGCGCCAATTCAACATCGAGTTGTTTCAAATCACGTTGTATCTTTTCGTCCTGAAGGAAGTTGATTTCTTCTTCGGGAAAATCAATGGCCGCTTCAACGTAGATTCTTAATTGAATCAACGCATCCACAAAATGGTGAATGCGCTGGGAAAAAGCGCCCTGCAAGGAACGCAGCGCGCAACGTGCCGCTTGTTCCGAGGCGGCATCAATTAAATCGGCAACAGCTTCCGCTTGAGCCAGGTCAAGTTTATCGTTGAGAAAGGCACGTTCGGTAAATTCACCCGGTTTTGCCAGTCGGGCACCGGTTTCAAGGATGCGTTGCAGCAAGAGGTTTAAAACCATGGGACCCCCATGACCTTGCAGCTCAAGCACGTTTTCGCCGGTAAAAGAGTTGGGGGCAGGGAAGTAGAGGGCCAGACCTTCGTCGATCGCCTGATGGGAGGCATCAAGGAAACTGCAAAATTGGGCATAACGCGGCTGATTCACCACCTTTTCGGGCTGTGACAACAAAGCACGGGCGATGTCTGCGGTTTTGGAGCCCGAAACGCGTATCACGCCAACACCCCCTTTGCCCGGTGCCGTAGCAATAGCGGCGATGGTGTCAGTGGAGGCGAGGGGCGTGGTTTGTTGCATTTATTTGCTGGCCGGAGCAGCGTGCGCCTTTTCAATGTTCTTGGTGATGACGTACTGCTGGATAATAGACAGGATGTTATTCACTATCCAATAAAGCACCAGACCCGACGGAAACCACATAAACATAAAGGTAAACGCAATGGGCATCATTTTCATCACTTTGGCCTGAATAGGGTCGGGCGGTGTTGGATTCAGACCTTGCTGGATGAACATGGTCACCCCCATGATGATCGGCAGTACAAAGTAAGGGTCCATCACAGACAGATCATTGATCCAGAAAATGAGTTTGGCGTGACGCAATTCAACGCTTTCGAGTATGACCCAGTAAAGTGAGATAAATACCGGCATTTGCACCAGTATCGGCAAACAACCACCCAAGGGGTTTACCTTTTCCTTGCGGTAAAGCTCCATCATGGCTTGTGACATTTTCTGACGATCATCGCCGTGAAGCTCTTTTAATCGCGCCATTTCAGGCTGAACGCGCCGCATATTGGCCATGGAGCGATAACTGGCGGCTGACAGAGGAAAAAACAGTAGTTTGATACAGAAGGTCAAAATAATAATCGCCAGACCCCAGTTGCCTACAAAACCATGAATAAAATGCATAAATTTGAAAATGGGCTGACCTATAAACCATAACCAGCCATAATCAACCGTTAGATCAAGTCCGGGAGAGATTTGTTGCAAAACATCCTGATCTTTAGGCCCCGAATAAAGCGCTGTTTTCAGTGACTGTTGCTGCCCAGGTAACACGGTAATGGCCGGCGAGGTAAAGCCGATAATGTACTCACCGTGCTCTGTCACGCGACTGGTGAAGGTATTGGGCACGTCCTTGGGCGCAATCCAGGCATTAACAAAGTAGTGTTGAAGAAAGGCAACCCATCCACCTTGTTCGACCAGCTTTATAGGTTGTTCATGAAAATCACTTAACTTGTATTTGTTATACGGTTTCTCGGCTGTCCAATACGCCGCGCCCAGAAAGGGACTTGCACCCATGGGAACCTTGCTGGCATCGCTGATCTCACTGCCATCACGCTTGATTTGGGCAAACAAATTCCCTTGCCAGGGCATACCGCTTTTGTTATCGACGACATATTCAACGTCGATAAGATAAGAGCCACGGTTAAAATGAAAAATCTTGTTGAATTCAACGCCATCTACCGCGTAAGTCAGGCTCACATCCAGGGTATTTTGTTCGTTTGATAAGACATAGGTGGCTTGCACACTTTGGTACAGTGGCCGGCCTTCAGTGCGATTATCAATACCGTTTTTTCCTATTAAGCCACTCTGCGCAACGTAGGTACGCTCCTTGTTTTTTTCCAGAAATACAAAGTTTTCATTGGAGCCTTCATGACTTTTTAAGTGCTTGAGCAAGGCGGTGTATTCGACGTCTCCCCCTCTGGGGTTAATCAAAATATCCAGTGTATCGGTTTTGACTCTAATATATTTATGCGTTTGAGCGGCGCTTTCCTCGGCAAGAACCGGGGCTTTTGATTCTTCTTGCGTATGTGGAATATCGCTGGCAATCGTTTCGCTTTTCTGTGTTGATAAAGCAGCCGTCTCTTCTGGCAAGGGCGGCAGACTCTGGTTTTGCAGACTTGAAGCAGCCGTGGATTGCTGAGCCTTATTGCTCGCGATTCCGTAATCGGTATTCCACTGAACGACCAGTGCGTAGGCGACGCCCGCCAAAGCGAGTATCAGAGCAATTCGTTTAATATCCATGGACGTTATTTTTCTTCAGGCAGTTGATGAGGTGAATGACAGCACGGAGGAACCAGGTCGATCCCTCCCTCATGAAACGGATGGCATTTTAATAGCCTTTTCATAACAAGGTAACTGCCTTTTAATACCCCGTGTCCACGCAAGGCTTCAATAGCATATTGGGAGCAGGTTGGATAAAAGCGGCAATGGGCACCGAGCAGCGGACTGATAAAATATTGATAGCCACGAATTAAAAGAATCGCTGGACGTTTTAGCATGTTAATCCAGATGCCTCAATGTAATGTGACTTAAGCGCCTAACGTCCACGTTTGACTTTATTTAAAAGCTGATCCCAAAGTAAATCGAGTTCGTGGCGAGTTTGCGCTTTTAAATCATCAGACTCAAACTTTCCTTTTACGAGCACGACAATATCGAGTCCGATAAAATCTGCCTGGCGATGCCTGAACGTATCTCGCGCAATACGTTTGACAACGTTACGATCAACCGCCCTGCGCAGATGTTTTTTGGGAATAACCAAGCCTATGCGCCCCGAATCCAGGACATTACACCGCGCCAATAACAGCATACGCTTAGTACCACTACGAAATTCCGCCTTGGTAAAAACATTCTGATAGTCTTGTTTGGATAATATTCGCTGTTTTTTGGTGAACTGGAATGCGTTCAACGCGGCGCCAACTAACAGATCACTATACAGTTAAGCGTTTTCGACCCTTGGCACGACGACGACTCAATACAATTCGACCATTTTTAGTGGCCATTCGAGCACGAAAACCATGGGTTCGGGCACGTTTGATTTTGCTGGGCTGGTATGTTCTTTTCATGATAAAAACCGATTATCTGTTTATAGGCACTAGGTACAGTGTGATTAGGATTAATAACAAAGGGCAAGAATTCTACCCGATGGCTTAAGTAGGGTCAATTTGTATCGAAACGTTTTTGATAGCAAAGAAGGCAAAGAAAGTAGCGACAGTATGTTAACAAGTATAGAATCGCTGGCTGTCCAAAGAAAACCATATGGGAATGTAACGTGTCTGAAATGCTTTGGCGACGGTGTCTTGATCATTTACAGGATGAACTGCCGGCCTCTCAATTTAATACCTGGCTTAGGCCATTACAGGCACAGTTAACAGGCAACGAGCTTCAACTTCTGGCGCCAAACCGTTTTGTAAAGGATTGGGTAACAGACAAGTTCCTGGCACGCATAAATGAACTGGCGGTGGAGCTGCATCAACAAAGCATTCAAGTGAGCATTGAAGTGGGCACCCGCATGGCCCAGGAGAATACGCCCAATACAAAAACTGAACAGCCACCCTCTCCACCTTCCACCGCGCGCAAGAAAAAAAGCAATCAATCACCTGATGTCGAAGGCGGTATTCGTTACGAAAGCAGCATTAATCCGTTCTTCACCTTTGACAATTACGTTGTAGGTAAATCTAACCAGCTTGCCAAAGCGGCAGCCACACAAATTGCCAGTAATCCCGGATCGGTTTACAACCCTCTTTTTATCTATGGCGGCGTGGGGCTGGGCAAAACCCATTTGATGCTGGCCGTCGGCAATGAAATCCTGAAACAAAATCCGAACGCCAAGGTGGTTTACCTTCATTCGGAACGCTTTGTCGCCGATATGGTCAAGGCCTTGCAAATCAACGCCATCAACGAATTCAAGCGTTTTTACCGTTCAGTTGATACATTACTGATCGACGATATTCAGTTTTTTGCGGGAAAAGAGCGCTCACAAGAAGAATTCTTTCATACCTTTAATGCCTTGCTTGAAGGCAATCACCAGATGATTCTGACATGTGACAAATACCCAAAAGAAATCAATGGCTTAGAAGAACGACTCAAGTCAAGATTTGGCTGGGGACTCACCGTGGCTATTGAACCACCCGAACTGGAAACGCGCGTGGCAATTTTGATGAAGAAAGCTGAAGAAGCCAAAGTTGACCTTCCTCATAATGCGGCTTTTTTTATTGCTCAACGCATCCGCTCCAATGTGCGTGAATTAGAGGGCGCATTAAAGCGCGTCATTGCCAATGCACAGTTTACGGGTGAAAAAATAACGTCGGACTTTGTTAAAGAATCACTTAAGGATTTGCTCGCCTTGCAGGAAAGAATGGTGAGCATTGAAAATATTCAGAAAACTGTGGCTGAATACTACAAAATAAAAAAAGCCGACCTGCTGTCCAAAAGGCGAACACGAACAGTGACACGACCACGGCAAGTGGCTATGTGCCTATCCAAAGAAATTACTAACCATAGTCTTCCGGAAATAGGCGAAGCCTTTGGTGGCAGAGATCACACGACCGTGCTTCATGCCTGCAAAAAGATCAAGGAGTTACGTCAGTCCGATGGTGATGTCAACGAAGACTATCTCAACTTGCTGAGAATTCTTACCACCTGATTCAGGAAAAAACATAAACGATTATTTTACGAATAAAATAACTTGCACTAATTTTCAGCATTTTTGTTATTGGGGAAAATTGAAATGAGATTTAAAGTTGACAGAGACGTCCTGTTAAAACCTCTTCAGTTTGTTTCGGGCGTAGTTGAACGCAAACAGACGCTCCCGATTCTAGCCAATGTCTTAATGACGCTGGACAAAGGTGA
>DAIRVL010000012.1:23038-26985 GCA_036802845.1 Pseudomonadales bacterium
CCGGATTTATGGACTTCCATTTGCCACGGCCTTTATTACGTCAATTGCTGGATCAAACAGCCTTTGCCATGGCCGTGCAGGACGTACGTTACTACCTGAATGGCTTATTAATGGAAATACGTGGAAACGAGCTTAGAGTCGTGGCAACCGATGGCCATCGCCTGGCGCTTGCCAAAACCACCTTGCCAAGCACCCTTGACACCATAAAACAAGTGATTGTACCCAGAAAGGGAGTGCAAGAGTTATCACGCATTTTTTCTGAAGGCACTGAGGATTTATCCATTAGCCTCAGCACGAATCATATTTGCATACAAACCAACGAGATCAGTTTTACATCCAAGCTGATTGACGGCCGCTATCCTGATTATGAACGCGTTATTCCCCCCGAGGGAAAGTCTCAATTTGTTGCAAACAGGGAGGAGTTTAAACAAGCCTTACAAAGAGCGGCCATACTTTCCAACGAAAAATATCGCGGGGTTCGTCTTTCTTTGACAAACAATAATTTGTTATTAAACACTAACAACCCCGATCAGGAGGCGGCTGAAGAACAAATTGTCGTGGAATACAGCGGGTCCGATGATGTCGAGCTTGGTTTTAATGTGAATTACCTTCTGGATGTTTTAAGCGTTCTAAAAAGTGAAAAGGTTCGTGTGAGCATAGCCGAAGGCTCTCACACCGCTATTTTAAAGAGCACCGAAACTGATAACGCCCTTTATATAGTTATGCCCATGAAAATGTAGGGCTATGACGGGCATCTCTCGTATTGGCATCAATCACATTCGCTGCATACGTCACGCGGAATTCACGCTCCATCCAAACTTTACTCTGCTCTGCGGTCCTAATGGCAGCGGCAAAACCAGCGTGCTTGAAGCTATACACATTCTGAGCCTGGCGCGTTCATTTCGCACACAAAATATCACCAAAGTAATTTCAGATGATGCAAGTAAATGTTCTGTAATTGCGGACTACACCGACTTAAGCGGTGGTAAAAAAGTTATTGGTGTAGAGAAAAATCGTGAAGGCGATACGCTTATGCGAATAGACCGCCAGGCTATTAAAACGGCGGCGGAATTAACCTCACTACTTCCGCTTCGTATCATATCTCAGGAAAGTTATTCTTTAATTGACGGCTCAAGTAAGGGGCGCAGGCAGTTACTCGACTGGTTAGCGTTCCACGTGGAACCTCAATTTAATCAAACATGGGGCATGACGCAGCGCTTGCTCAAACAAAGAAATGCCTTGCTTAAAAGAAAACATGGCTTCGATGTAAATGAATTAAACAGTTGGGACACTGAATTATCCCAATACTCTGAACAGCTTAATGAATTTCGCATGGATGCTTTTCGCCGATTTTCAGAGCACTTTATTACGTATATAGCCGAGCTTTTACCCTCAACGACTCTGCGCCTTGATCTGTATAAGGGATGGCCGGAGGGTCAAACGCTCAGGGAAAGCTTGTTTGCTGGCATCGAAAGAGATCGCAAATTAGGGTATACTCACCACTCCCCAAATCGGGCAGATATTGCCATTAAAGTGGGTAACAAACTAGCGGCGGAATGCTTATCAAGAGGCCAGAAAAAAATACTGGTTTACGCGCTAGTACTTGCACAAGTGGCTACATTATTTTCGTCACTAAAAGAAAAGCATCAACAGCTCAGAACTCTTGTTCTAATCGACGATATGGGTGCTGAACTTGATATAAAAAATCAGAACCTACTTCTAGACACGTTGGCACGTTGTAACAGCCAGGTTTTAATTACAGGAACGGAATTGGCCTGGATGAAAAATGCCATAAGTCCTGATCGCTGCAAATTGTTCCACGTGGAACAGGGTGCGATAAATCTGGCATAAGTTAATGAATCGGAGCAATACGCAATGACGGATAAAAATGAATATGACTCGTCCAGCATAAAAGTACTCAAGGGCCTGGATGCCGTTCGCAAACGGCCCGGAATGTACATTGGCGATACTGACGATGGCACCGGTTTGCATCATATGGTATTTGAAGTGGTGGACAACTCCATTGATGAAGCGCTTGCCGGACATTGCACCGAAATAGTCGTAACCATTCATCCAAACGAATCAATCACTGTGTCGGACAACGGACGTGGCATCCCCGTGGACATGCATGAAGAGGGCGTGTCAGCCGCAGAAGTTATAATGACCGTGCTCCATGCCGGCGGAAAATTTGATGATTCCACCTATAAAGTCTCGGGCGGTTTGCATGGTGTAGGGGTATCAGTAGTTAATGCATTATCTGCATTTTTAAAGCTCAATATTCGACGTAATGGCAAATTGTGGGAACAAATCTATCGTCACGGCGTACCTGAAATGCCCTTAACAGCCATTGGGGAAAGTACTGGCACAGGCACGACCTGTCATTTTGTCCCCAGCGCTGAAACATTTACCAATATACAATTTAATTACGACATTTTGGCAAAACGTCTGCGCGAGCTCTCTTTCCTGAATTCCGGCGTTAAAATTGTTTTAAAAGATGAGCGTAGCGGCCAGGAAGACATCTTCGAATATAAGGGTGGCTTACGCTATTTTGTTGAATATCTGAATAAAAATAAAACACCCGTTAATGATGTATTTTATTTCAACGTTAATCGAGACGATGGCATAGGCATCGAAGTAGCCATGCAATGGAATGACGCCTATCAGGAAAACATTTTTTGTTATACCAATAACATCCCACAAAGAGATGGCGGTACTCACTTGGTGGGTTTTAAGGCGGCGCTAACGCGCACACTGAACAGCTACATTGAAAAAGAAGGTTTGTTTAAAAAAGAAAAAATAGTCCCCGCTGGTGATGATGCCAGAGAAGGGCTCACTGCCATCGTATCGGTTAAAGTACCTGATCCAAAGTTTTCATCGCAAACCAAAGACAAACTGGTTTCATCCGAGGTTAAAACGGCTGTTGAACAGTCGATGAATGAATATTTTAATGACTATCTGCTTGAAAACCCTCAGCAAGCCAAAGCCATTTCAGCAAAAATCATGGATGCTGCCCGGGCACGAGAAGCCGCCAAACGCGCCAGAGAGATGACCCGCAGAAAAGGCGCCCTGGATATTGCCGGGCTGCCAGGAAAGCTGGCCGATTGCCAGGAAAAAGATCCTGCTCTATCAGAGATTTATATTGTCGAAGGCGACTCAGCCGGCGGCTCGGCAAAACAAGGGCGCAACCGTAAAACCCAAGCGATTCTGCCGCTTAAAGGCAAAATCCTCAACGTGGAAAAAGCACGTTTTGATAAAATGATTTCATCCGCCGAAGTAGGCACACTCATTAAAGCACTGGGCTGTGGAATAGGGCGCGACGAATTCAACATAGAAAAATTGCGCTACCACAGCATCATCATCATGACCGATGCGGACGTCGATGGTTCTCATATTCGCACGCTCCTGCTGACCTTTTTCTTCCGCCAGCTTCCCCAATTGATTGAAAAAGGTTACATCTACATTGCTCAGCCCCCTTTATACAAAGTCAAAAAGGGTAAACAAGAACAATATTTAAAAGATGAAAAGGCCCTGCAAGATTATCTGACTGAAGTAGCACTCGAAAACTCAGGACTTCATGTAAATGAAAGCGCTCCTGCAATTTCAGGCATAGCCTTGCAGAATTTTGTCTTTAAATATCAATCTGTTATGATGATAATTCAACGGCTTTCTCGCGTATATCCGCCCATCATACTCGAAGCCATGATTGACTTACCTCTACTGAAAGATGACGCTTTTAAAACACCCGAACAGCTAACTCAGTGGGCAAGCAGCTTAAACTCCATTCTCACCAAACAAGCCAATCCCTCGGAACGTTTTGATGTGAACGTCATCAAGGACGAAGAACGGGCAATCTATTTACCTGAAGTCACCGTCTTGTCACATGGCGTCCCACACACCTACCGCATCAATTTCGATTTTTTCCGTTCACAGGAATACAAAGCCCTATC
>DAIRVL010000013.1:0-26791 GCA_036802845.1 Pseudomonadales bacterium
CCAATACGCGCCGTAAACGTGGCAGTGCCAGAGATTGCTTGCTCAAAATATTGCCCCCTGAACGAACAATGCCTTGATTCTGACGTCATCAAAGCAGCTTTGGCGGTGAAAAACGAGGCACAAAAAGCCTACAGCCACGCACACACGCAATACGTGGAGCAAAGGTGTAGGGAGCAGTGTTTCGAGGAGTAGCTAGATAATTTTCTAAGAAATGGATGAAATACCTAAGGGGAGGTTTTTATGATTTTTGTTCAGTGCGCCCATGATTAAAACGAATAGATATTTCGTGCATTACTAAACGTAATTCATTTGCCCAATAGAAGCGTTACCAGAAAAAGGTTGCTATCCACCTTTAATGCTCCTATACTCCAAAACAGGTACGGTTATTATATGTGAAAAAGACGTAATATAGGTTGTGGATTGCGCGATTTTAACTATAACCAGCGTACCAGTTACGGCGCCCCAGGGCAGAATTTTAGCAAGCAAAGGTTGATTCAAGAAATGTCTGAGAAATTAGTAGGAACCGTTAAGTGGTTCAATGATAGCAAAGGTTATGGTTTTATCAAGCGTGATAACGGCCCTGATCTTTTTGTACACTTTAGCAATATTGGAGGCAATGGCTTCCGTACTTTGCAAGAAGGGCAACAAGTAACTTTCACTGAAGGCCATGGTCAGAAAGGTCCTCAAGCCGAAAATGTAGAAGTAATGTAATACTCCTCCAGCTTTAATTAAAAGGTGCTTATCACTTACGTAACATTATCTTTGTATGTTTGTGATAAGCACAATTTATTATGTAATTCAGCACTAACCCTCCTTCTCTGAAACTCGCATGACTTTAATTAGTGTCCATGGACTGAGTTTGAAGCTTCAAAATTCTTTTTTATTGCAGGATATCAATTTCCAGCTTCATGCCGGTGAAATCGTTGGCCTAATAGGTCCTAATGGTGCCGGGAAAAGCAGTTTGCTTAAGATTCTTGCCAAGCTGCAGTTTCATTATTCTGGGCGTTATTGTTTAAACGGGCTGGATATTAAAAACTATTCGCCTAAAGCTCTCGCAAAACTTCTTGGATATTTGGCACAGGGTACAACGATTCATTGGCCGTTAAGTGCGCGCAAAATCGTTGAAATGGGCCGTCTGCCACACATGGGTTATCTCTCTTCTCTACAAAAAAATGATGCTTTGGCCATACAAAAGGCTATCGAACGCAGTGAAATTACCGACTTTGTTGATCGTCCGGTTACTACGTTGTCAGGGGGAGAAAAAATGCGTGTCCTCTTGGCCCGACTTTTTGCGGGAGAGTCCGCTGTCATTCTGGCAGATGAGCCGACGGCGGCATTGGACCCCTACCACCAGTTACATGTGATGGAATTATTGCGTGAGCATGCCCATCAAGGCGGTACTGTTTTGGTTGTTCTCCATGACCTTAATCACGCCGCGCAATTTTGTGATCGTTTGCTGGTACTGGATCAAGGCAAGCTGGTTGCGGATGCAACAATGCCTGACCTGTTGCAAAGTAAAATCCTACAGGACGTCTATCGCATTGATTTAAGTGTTTTTCATGAAAACAAGCGTGCTTTTATTGCCCCACGTCAGCGTTATTGAAACCGATTATTTCAAAGAAAAATCTTTACTACACCAAGCTGTGGCGAGTTTTTACAATCAAATACAGTAAAAACGGTCCACCCACCAGTGCGGTGATCACCCCGAGTTTTAGTTCCTGGTTCGGTGAAATGTATTGAACCGTAATATCGGCCAGCAGCACCATAATAGCTCCACCCAGCATACTGACGGGAAGCAATCGTCCGGGTTCATGCGCCACAAACGGTCGAAGCAAGTGCGGCACGACAAGACCAACAAAACCAATATTGCCACTGATTGAAATCGCTGCGCCGACGCATAATGCCACGCCAATAATAACAACGGCGCGCTGCCGGTTCAGATCAAAACCCATGGATTGCGCAGTGTCTTCACCTAGACTCAATGCCGTTAAGAATCGTCCCGTTGTCAGCAGTAACAGCCATCCAAGCAGCATAAATGGAAATGCCAGCGAAAAATCGGCCAGACTGCGATTAGCCAGGGAACCCAATAACCAGAAAACCATTTCGGACATGGCGTAAGGATTGGGGGCAAAATTCAAGGCCAGAGAAATGAATGAAGATGCTAGCGCATTAACGGCCACGCCAGCCAAAAGGAGTGTCATGACGCTGCCTTGCCGGCCTGCCAACGCAAACACCAGAATGACGGACACTGCTGCACCTATCATACCCATCAGTGGCACGGCTAACCAGAACACGGAACTTAAACCAAAATACAGCGCAATCACCGCGCCCAGTGCGGCGCAATTCGACACGCCCATGAGTCCAGGGCCTGCCAGAGGATTGCGCAATAAACCCTGTAATGCAGCACCGGCAAGCCCCAAGGTAGCGCCCACACTTAAAGCCAATAAGGCGCGCGGCAGACGTAACTCAAAAAAGATAATTTGTTCTAATGTCTGCTGATGCAAATGATAATGGCGCCATACATCCATCAACTGGATCTTTGAAGGACCCAGACTCAGCTCCAGCATGAAAAGAATAAGAACGGCACTGAATAACAACCAACTCAAAGGACGCGTTAACAGTGCGCGCATTGCCGTTGCTCTGCCAGAGTTAGAATCGCCTTGGCCACCGAGGCATCAGGGCAAAGCCAATAACGCGTGGGAATTAGGTGTTGCTTGATGCGATGGGACGCAAAGAGTTGTTGTAAAACAGGGTGATTCACCTGGTTTTGTGCCAATGAATTCTGATTGGATGATATTTCGTCGAACACAATCGCATCGGGTTTGCTTGCCACTAACTGTTCCACCGACAGGTTGCCGTAGTCGTTAATGCCCAACTCTGCACCAATGTTTGTATATCCGGCAATGCGGAAGGCCTCTTGTTTAAGGGTGTGGAGCCCGGCGGTGTAACCATTAGGCCCATAACTCACGGCACGTTGTAGGGGTAATGCGGCAACACGTTGTTGCGCCAAGGCAATATCCTGATGAAGTGTGCTAATAATTTCTTCCGCTTTTGCCTGCTCACCCACCGCCTCACCCATGGCGCGTGTGACTTGCTCAACCCCTGCAATCGTTGTGGGTGAGTCAAAAATCCGCACTGGATGCCCCAGCTGTTTTAGCAGATTTTGGGTGTTGCCCGTTGTATAACGATTATCCACGATCAAATCAGGCTGCAGCGGCAGGATTTCTTCAACCAAACCATGATGAAGAGCCAAACCCTGTGCCCGTTTCCACAGGTAGGAATAATTACGATCAGGCGCCAGATAGCTTAGTGCAGCAATGCGCTCAGGTGGGACCAACATCAATAGCAACTGATCGGTGCAAAGGGATAACGACACAATACGTTGTGCCGAACGTTGTGCCGATGCGGGCGTTGAGGTGGCGGTGTCAGAGTGCCCCGTCATCGGCAAGCATAGCAGTGGAAACAGCGCTACCCATGCACTCAGTCGAATGCTCACAAATCAACACCGGTGCGTGCTTTGATACCGGATCGGAAGGCATGTTTGATATCTTTGACTTCAGATATAGTGTCTGCCAGTTCACGCAATGCAGCCCCACCGCCTCGTCCGGTCATTACGACACTTTGTTCTCTGGGTCTTTGTTTTATGGCGTTTAGTATTCTGTCTTCATCAATATACTGGTAGGCCAGCATATAAGTAATTTCGTCCAGCACGACAAGACGCACCTCGGGATCTTTTAGCAGCCCTTCGGCATAGAGCCAGGTGGCTTCAGCCGCTTGTTTATCTTTGCTGCGATCTTGTGTGTCCCAGGTAAATCCGGTGCCCATTTGGTGCAAGGCAAGCTCCGGATGATGGTTACGAACATACAGCTCCTCACCGGAAAGTTGTTCGCCTTTAATAAACTGAACAATTCCCACTTTATGCCCGTAACCGAGACTGCGAAAAACCATGCCAAAAGCCGAACTGGATTTGCCTTTGCCATCGCCTGTAAGCAAAAGCACAATGCCGCGCTCATCCTGAGCATTGGCAATGCTTGCATCCACCTTTTGCTTGAGCTTTTTCATGGCCGCTGTGTGTTTGCTGTTTTTGTCAGCCCCCATGTGCTCTCCTTAACGAAGGTACAGTGTGATTAGAAGTGGCCTCTAACGCCGGTATAGAATGCCGCGCCGCTGGTGTTGTAATAAAGCACTTCCTGGTAGGAGTCATTGAAAATATTCTCACCACGAAGGTAAATCTCCCAATTTCGGTGCACAGTATAATTTAGATTCATATTCATAAGACTGTAATCTTCAAGCGCCTGACGCCCTAACAAGTACACTTCGTCAACGCTGCCTGTCACCTGACGGGCATCAACACTCAAGCGCCATTTATCACCGGGGAAATAAATATTCGCTCCAAGAACCAGCGTGTTGCGTGGGCGACGTATACGCTGTTTGCCTTCGGCATCTTCGGTATCGTTATAAGTGTAATTGCCATACACCGAGTAGATTGGGTTCAAAGGCAGGTCAAAAGAAAGCTCAACGCCCTGTGAGTCAGATTGCCCACTTTCCTGCAAATAACCCGAATAGTTTGCAAGATCAAAATAAATGGCATTGGCAATGCGTTGGTTAAAATAAACCAGCTCCAGTTTTAAACCGCTGTCTGCGAGATATTCAAATCCCAGGTCAAAGCCCTTGCTATCTTCTTCGCGCAAAGTGGTATTAGACGCAGGAGGGAAGGCCGAACTGCTGTTGTTATAGTAAATCTCAAACAGACTGGGCGCACGGAAACCTGTGCCGTAACTGCCCTTGAATTTGAGAGTATCGTTGTTTACAGGCAGGAGGTAAGCAGAGGTCAAACGGTAACTCAAGTGCGTGCCGAAATCTTCGTTGTCGTCGTAACGGGTACCCAAGGTAAAAAAGTAACGCTCAAACCATTGTTGCTGGAGCTCAACATAGGTGCCTGTTTGATTACGATTGCTTTTTTGTTGGGCATCCTGGCTACTTTGCTGTTCGGCGTCCAAGCCATACACCACTTGGCTGGATTTATTAAAGGCGTAAGAACCCAAATACTGCAACTGATCCAGCTCGCCCTTAACATCAAAGGTTGTATCAACACCCTTGGCAAGGTGCTGACTATCCGTCTGGGCAAGCGCGTAAGAGAAGGTGTGCGACATCACCGCGTCCTGATACTGTGCGGCTATTTTAGTATTGGTTTGATTAAAACTGTCCTGACACCACTGTGTATTGGTAAAACTTGAATCGTAGCAATTATCGAATTCATCATCGGCGGTCACGTTTCTGAAGGCCGTGCTAATGCGCCAGGTGTCGGAAAGTTTGTAACCGAGATTCAAACCGGTACTGGTGTTTTCATAACCATCAGTATCCGCTGCCACCGTATCATCAACGCGCGCATTAAAGCCGTGTGTGCCCAGATTGGCTACAGACAAGGCATAGTCAAAATTGTTCTGTTGGCCACGGATGCTGGCGGCACCCAGCCGCGAGTTATAGCGACCATATTCAGCGACCACATCGCCCTGAAAAGGCGTTTGTGCTTTCTTGGTAAAAATCTGCACCACGCCACCACTGTCTGCGCCGTACATCATGCCTTGCGGGCCACGCAAAACTTCAATTCGCTCGATATCGGTGGTTAACAGATGTTGAAATTGGGCTTGAATTTGTGGATTGGTTGGATCGGAAATATCAACGCCATCAACCAAGACTTTAGTGCGAAAACTTTCTTCACCGCGAATTCGTAAGGAGGTGTTTTTGCCCAAACCCCCGCTGTTGCTGACACCCACAGACGGTAAACGGCGTAATAAATCGGCGACCGTGGTTTGGCCATAAGCGGCAATATCTTCAGCGTTTAATACCGAAACCGATGAGCCCACTTGGCGTATCGGTGTTGAGACACGACTGGGGGTGATAATAATTTCTTCGTTGGCGTGAGCGGCCTTGGCAACAAAGAATTCACTTACAGCACACAGACCCAGACCGGTCAAAAATACGGTTTTTTTTAACATGAACAACCCCAATCAGAATAAGACAGCGATGCGATTGAGGGATACGGTGGGTAATCAAAAGAATAACCACTGACAATGCCCTCCGCATCGTCGAAGTAAAGTGCTGACAGGCTGGTATCGGGCTTGCACCTTGAGGGTGCCTACCGTTGCGGGGGCAGCGTTGGCATGACTGTAAACAGCGAACCAAACTTCCCATTTAAACCCCGTGGCAAAAAACTGGCCGTGGGGACCTGAACAGAGTGGCGGAATTTAGAGAGATCCTTGCCTTGTGTCAAGCAAGATGATGTAAAAATACCCTCTGCCGACCCGAGGCCGGCAGAGGGATTTTGTTTAACGAAGGATGCTAGAGCTGGGGGGGTGATTTTCGTTCTTTCTTTTTAACGGGTTTTTTGGACAACGTACCCTCTATCCGAGGCCCAGCTTTGGCTTTTGGAGCATCGGTCGTGTTGGTTGTTTTATGCGCAGCGGGTGATTTTGGAGTAATGGGTGCTTGCGGCGCTTGCACTCCTGACTCTGAGAGTAAAGAAATATTCAGCTGCTTTTGACACACCCAGGTTTTCTTTAAGGTTTTAAAAATGGATTTTGGCATGCCTGCAGGCAAGGCAACCGTGCTGTAGTCACCATAAATCTTGATTTCGCCAATATGCCGGCTTTCGATGTCCGCTTCATTGGCGATGGCACCCACGATATTACCCGGCGAGACGCCATCATTATTGCCAACGTCCAGACGATACAGCTCGAAACCTTCAGCAGGTATTTCACTGCGCTGCTTGGGCGGCCGTGGTTTTTCATCCTTATTTCGGGGATTTTTGTCTCTATTTTTATCGCGGCCTCTGTCACGGTCGCGATCTCTATTCTGGTCCCGATCTCTATCGTATTCACGGGGCGCATGTGCAGGCTGCTTGATCTGATCTTTCAACAGCAGTGGTTGATCACCCTGGAACATTTTAGCGAGCGCTGCGGCAATGCTTATGGCATCAATGCCGTTGTCATTTTGGTAATCGGTCACCAGTTGCTTGAAGAAATCCAGATCTGAATCGGACAGGGCTTCACTGATTTTTTGTTTGAAGCGCAGCACCCGCTGATCGTTAATGTCTGCATTTGATGGCAGAACCATGAGCTCAATCGCTTGTCCTGTTGCTTTTTCGATGCCACGCAGCATACGCATTTCGCGCTGAGCCACAAACAAAATGGCTTCGCCTGCGCGCCCTGCCCGACCGGTACGACCGATACGGTGAACATAGGCTTCGGTGTCATAAGGAATGTCGTAATTGAGTACGTGACTGATACGACCTACATCAAGGCCTCGCGCAGCAACATCGGTGGCGACCAGAATATCAATTTTGCCTGTTTTCAGGCGTTCTACCGTGCGCTCACGAACATTCTGCGAAATATCGCCATTCAAGGGTGCAGTACGGTAACCACGTGCTTCGAGTTTTTCTGCCAGTTCAACGGTGGCCGTTTTGGTGCGCACAAAAATAATCATGGCATCAAAAGGTTCCAGCTCAAGAATACGGGTAATCGCATCAAGCTTGTTGTTTTCATTGGCGGGCCAGTAACGCTGGCGGATGGTGGCCGCTGTTGTCGTTGACAGCTTGATTTGAACAATGGCCGGATCTTTGAGATAGGTGCTGGCCACCTTGGCAATCTGCCTGGGCATGGTGGCAGAAAACAGGGCGATTTGTCGCTCTTCAGGTACGTGGGTGAGAATCCATTCCACGTCATCAATAAAGCCCATACGTAACATTTCATCGGCTTCATCCAGCACCAGATGTTTCAGGCCATCGAGTTTGAGCGTGCCTTTGCGCATATGGTCCATGATACGTCCGGGGGTTCCCACCACCACATGTACGCCTCGCTTGAGCGCACGAATCTGGCTCTCATAACCCTGGCCACCGTAAATAGGCAATACATGAAAGCCTTTCATAAAATGGGCGTAGGTCTGGAATGCTTCGGCAACCTGAAGCGCCAGTTCACGCGTAGGTGCCAGCACCAGCACCTGGGGTGAGGTCAGACGTAAATTAAGTTGTTGCAAAATCGGTATTGCAAACGCAGCGGTTTTTCCTGTACCCGTTTGGGCTTGGCCCAGAATATCGCGTCCAGCCAGTAGCAAAGGGATGCTTTCTGCCTGAATGGGGGAGGGCGTTTCATAGCCGACTTGTTTGAGCGCTTTAAGAAGATTGTCACAAATCCCTAATTGCTCAAAGGTCTGCGAAACATTAGTCATGATTTTATTCCTGTGGTGAAGGGGGCGGGACTGCTATAAAAAAAGTGAAGAATTATAACGCTTGAGCACTAAAGAGTCTGTTTCTTTCTGCAAGCGTAAGCTTGTACGCATTAAAACCGAAGACGAGTCAGGGGAAGGTCTGCCTGTTATTAAACACGCGTGGGGCGCATCAAGTGAGCGCGCGAATGACCGACATAAAGCGGATGGACCAAGCCTGCATATCATCGAAGGCCTGCCATTCTACTCTATTTTCTACTCTATTTGTGCGCGTAATTGTTCAATCAGTTGGGAAATGGACGAATCCAGTGGTGTTCGGTAATACAGATACATGTGGTGATGCAAGGATTCAATATCCGGCACGCTAAACAATTGCCTGGTTTGCAGCGAGGGCGTTACCCACTGGCGAGGCAAAAACGCAAAACCGCCGTGGTTTAACAGGATGTCTCTTGCAATGCGGCCCTGGTCGGTGCGAAACCGTGGTGTAAGCGCTTTAAACACACGCGTTTGTGTTGTATTGCAGTCGATACCCCAATCCACAAAGACGTGATCACGCAGGTTTAATTCGGTAAACACCGAAACGGCTTGATGGCTGACCAGAATCAATTCAAGGGTGCGGACTTTAAAACCTTCAAACGCTGTATTTTGCAGTTGATCAGAGCTGAACATGGCATCCAGTTGCCCTGTCGCCAGGGCCTTCTCAAGTGAGGCCGGCATCTGAATATCAAAGCGCAGAGATGCTTCCGGCAGCAGACGCATCCATTGCGGCAGTTTTTCGCGCAAAAACATATCCCACAGATTAGGCGTGCAACCTACTGATGGCCCGTTTGTGTGCTGTGGCGCGCCCACCTCATGAAGCGCCATCTGCCACGCCGTTAACATGGTTTCGGCGTGCTCTCGTAAGCGCTCCCCTGCCGAGGTTAATAAAATGTTGTGGCGGTCGCGGGTAAACAATGTAACACCCATTAAGGTTTCCAGTTGTTTAATACGAAAGCTGATGGCCGATTGCGTGAGATAAAGATGATCAGCCGCCTGACCAAAATGACGGGTTTTAGCAACCTCAAGGAAGGTTCTTAAAAGTTCAATGTTCATGGCTTTTAATCAGAAATATTTGTTGAGTCGATAAGAAATTCTTATTTTACAGCCTGAATGAAGAAAAGAATAATCGTTCACCCAATTTTCCTCTATTTTTTTGAAAGGCTCGTCGAAATGAAATCCCAAGACTTTGATCAAGGCGGACGTAAATTCTGGGGAACAAAACACTTTCCTCACGGCATTGCCCGTAGCGGAGAATTTACCATTGAACAGGCGCGTTTACTGGAAGCGCATGGCTACGCTTATGAAGAGCTGGCCAAAGGGCTTCGCGCCCCCCAAGGCGCGATGGAAAAAGACTTTGTTGCTTTTTGCAATGGAAAAAAAGCCGCAGAAAGTGTTCATGAAAAAGCGTGGCAACGTTACGTTGACAAAACTTCCCGAACACGCCACTACTACTCATTAAATGGCGTGGGCAAAATGATAGATGGCGGTGGTAGTGGCTCGAGCAATAATAATGAGTCCTTCGATTTGAGTGATATGTAATCACCTCTATCCATCCGACTGAGGGATTCACGAGCGATGCTCTGAGTGCGTCTCGTTCTCTAAGGAGTATAAGAGAATGTAAGCAGCTCCGGGGCAAGCAACACGCCAAAGCGTGTGGATTTTCCAGACAAGTCTACGTGCCCAGTCATCTGGCTCGGTCATTCAAAGATACGCAAGCAAAGGGTCTATGCCTCTGCTTGCTGCACTGTCAGTGGTCACAGCCCTTCTCGGTAGCGAATAAGCAGTGTATTAAACATCCCGGCGTGAATATTAGCGGCTTTCCTGCCAATACGACTTTAACTACTTGATACGTATAAGTTGTTAGGTGAGAAGAAGAGCTTATTACTAATGGATGGCTCTGAGGTCTTCTGTCCTGTTGTTGCTCATTTTCATTTTTCTCGTTTAATCACATGTAATTCGATTGAATTAATCACATGTAATGACTATAGTGATGAGCACAGGTGTTGTGCATTTTATCCAAACCTCCACCTTGTGGATCAATCTTAGGGTAGTTTTTTAAAACATGTCAGCCAAATCAACACAGTATCAGCAAGCATTACGCGACAGGCGGCGTGCGCAAGGGCTGATTAAAAAAGAAATCTGGATTCTGCCGGAACACAGTCTGTTTCTGCCGGCCGTTGAAAAAGCACTTCGAAGCAAAGGAGCGAGAATTAACATGACAGCAAGCCTTCCAGTTACAGCAACAGACGCACGTTGGACAGTAAACACGTTGTTTGACGCCCTCAAAGCCGATGATTTTATTCAATCCAAAGAAGCAAACGTAGAGCTGTTGGCCGGTGCTGAGCCGGTTATCAATGTCACCATGAATGAAGCCGGAGAGTTGCCGATTCAAATTTCGGTGTCCGGTGAAATTATTGTGGTTCAAGCCATGTTATGGGAGCGCGCACTGGTTAAAGATCCCGCTGCGTTTAACGAAAGCGTGATGATGACTGAAAAAATGTTTGAGCTGGCGAATATTTCGCTGGATCAATTATCAAATGGCACCTGGATCTATGTGATGTATGGATCCTTACGTTCCACGGCCTCACTGGACGACATTATTTTTGAATTACAAACCCTGGCGGCAAATGTGATGGAAGCCGCTGAAGCCTATCGTGAACACTTAGCTGTATAGTCAGGAGAAAATCGTATGAGTATTTGGAAAAAATTGATTACCGCCGTAAAAGGTCACGCCACCGAAGCCGGTCAGTCGGTGGTGGATGCCAACGTTATCACCATTCTCGATCAGGAAATTCGTGATGCCGACACGGAATTACGCAAATCCAAAGACAGCCTGGCCAGTTTAATGGCTAAACAAAAAGTGGCGCAGGATAAACTCGTCAGCAAAAAAGACAAACTGGCCGAATACGGTAATTATATTCAGCAAGCCCTGACCAAAGGTGATGAAGCGCTGGCCAAAGACGTTGCCGGAAAATATGCCGACATTGAAAGCCATGTCAGTGAAGAACAAAAAGTCATTGACGATTACGGTGTGAATATCGACAACCTGAAACGGCTGGTCACACAAACCGAAACACGGCTGAAACAGTTGCGTACCAAAGTCGACACTGTGAAAGCAAAAGAACACGTTATTCGTGCCTCAAGCGCCATTGCTAATGCGCATGCAGGTTCGGATTCAAAAATGCGTAATGCCCTGGAAAGTTTTGAGCGTCTGCAAAACAGCCAGGCCGAAAAAATTGCCCGTATTGATGCGGCAAATCAATTGGCGCACGAAGCCGAAGGCGGTGATCTGGAAGACCGTTTAAAAAAAGCCGGCATTGTCCCCGGCGCAAATAACGCAGACGATGTGCTGGCACGTTTTAAAAAACAGTAAACGTAACGCGTTATTTAAAAAACACGGCGATTTTTCGTCGTGTTTTTATTTGAACGAACAGTCGCGTATTCCGCGTAACTCTGGCGAGATGTTCTATGTGGAAAAAAATTTTTGCTTCCTCAAAAAAAAGTGTTCAAAAGCGCTGGCCATTTGATTTGCGCAAAGGCGCGATGGTGGAGTTGGATAATCTCACCTTTAGCATGCTGCCCGACGATGCGCTATTTCCAAAAATAAACTGTAAACAAGCGGTAGAAACACGTGGTTACGTTGATTTGGGTGCGTCAACACGACTGCACCGTTTTTATTTGAATGAAGATGCGTGGATTCAGGCCAAGTCGGTTAATGGCGATGATGAGAGCTGCGTTGATGATTTAAAATTGTTTGTTTTTTATGATACTAAAACACATACTACCCAGGCCGGACTTGACGCCATGGCCGGTGAAAGCAGTCCACTTGGACTGCAAAATTACCTCTTTGAAGGTAAAACGTTTACGCGTGTATGGGGCGATGGTGAAGCGCGTGCCGCGCTCGTTGAATTCACTGAAAACGTTTATGCCGCAGACGATACCCTATTCGAATTCACTACCGTTCACCGCGCCATGCTTTACGAGCGCCCGATCGCAGCCAGCGATAAAATGGAATATTTACTCGTATCCGTCGAAGAAACAGACGGCGATGTATGCGTGGTATTTTCAGTGGGTCTTGATTTAAGCAGCGCTGATTTTACCGTTATTTAAACAATTAGTTACCGGAATAAAAATGAATACCACTGACTATCTTTTAGGACTGCCCAATTTTCTGGCGTATTTTTCTCTTTCCGTTGTGCTGATGATGGCCTTTGCTTTTATTTATTCCAAACTAACGCCACACCATGAATGGCAGCTTATAAAACAGAATAACCAGGCAGCGTCCATTGCTTTTGGCGGCAGCCTGATTGGATTTACACTGCCATTGCATAGCGCCATTTCGCATTCGGTAAATTTATTGGATTGTGCGCTATGGGCCGGCATCGCCTTTGTAGTCCAGATTATTACGTTTATTGCTGTGCGCCGATTTATTCCCAACATTTCAGAACGCATTCACAACAATGAAAGCGCCAGCGCCATTTTTGTGGCAACGGCATCTATTTGCGTGGGCTTGCTCAATGCCGCAAGCATGAGCTACTGAGCATGGGAGTAACGATGAAACGCAGCAAAACCATGAGTCTGGCCCTAATGGGTATGTGCCCTTTTGTGATCACGGCCTGCGGCGAACAAAAACAGGAAGCCTTGATTTATCCCAGTGTTCAGGTTTGCATTGAAGACGGCAAACTCGACGCGGCTCAGTGCCAGGCGGAATTTGAAAACGCGGCCAAAGAACATGAGCGCACAGCGCCGCGTTACGCCTCCGAAAACGATTGCAACAACGAGTATGGCGCTTCGCAATGTTACCGGCCGTCCGGTTCAAATTATTTTTTACCCTTGCTCGCCGGTTATATGATTGCCCGTGCCACCTCGCCGAGCAATTATTACGGTGGCTCCATGGGCCGTGCTCATCCTTTATATCACTCGCGTTATGAACCCTCGACATGGCGCACTCCGGAGGGTTACCGTATTGGTTCCGGGCAGGGTAAAGTCATGGTGCCTGAATCGGCCACGCGACCTAAAGTCTCGGCCTCTTCGATGTTCAGAGGTGGCTTTGGCTCACAGGCATCGGCACGTTCCAGCTGGGGTTCGTAAGCGTCGACTCGCTTAATAAGGAAAGTCACGTGAAACGCATTACATGCGCACCGCGCCCGCACTGGCAACAACTGGCTGAGCACTTGGGCTTTCATTTTCATTCCATTAATAATGCGCCCTACTGGGATGAAACGGCGTATTACCAATTTTCATTACAACAAATCGAACACGATCTCGAAGCGCCCACCGCCGAATTACACCAGATGTGTCTGGCACTGATTGATCAAATCGTAAAAGACGAAACCCGGCTGAAACAACTGAAAATTCCCGAGTTTTACTGGAACATGCTTGCAGAAAGCTGGCAGCAAAAATCGCCGTCCATTTACGGTCGTATGGATTTTTCCTACGACGGCAAAGGCCCGGCAAAATTACTCGAACTCAACTACGACACGCCCACCAGCCTCTATGAGGCGGCGTTTTTTCAGTGGATATGGATGGAAGATCAAATACGCGCCGGCCAATTGCCTGAGTCGGCCGATCAATTTAATTCCATTCAGGATGCGCTCATCGAACGATTTAAATCTATCGCCGCAGAGGATAAAACGTTTTCAGCGCCGTTGTATTTTGCCAGCGTGCGCGATTCCATTGAGGATAAAGGCACCACCGATTATTTGCGTGATGTTGCCCATCAGGCCGGCTGGGTCACTGAATACATTGTGCTTGAAGATATTGGCTGGACCACCGACTCGGGTTTTGTTGATTTAAATAACAGCCCCATTGTGAATCTGTTTAAGCTCTATCCGTGGGAATTCATGTTCCACGAAGCCTTTGGCCCGTTTATACCCTATGCATCCACCCGTTTTTTTGAGCCACCCTGGAAAAGTATTTTAAGCAATAAAGGCATTCTGCCGTTGTTGTGGCAGGTCTATGAAGGCCATCCCAATTTATTGCCCGCGTTTTTTTTAGACGAGCCGGTATCGCCTGCGCCAGGCTGGGTGGTCAAACCGCTCTTTTCACGCGAAGGCGCCAATGTTGCGCTGCACACACAAAACGGTGAACAGGTTTTTGTGGATGGACCCTACACCGATGCTGGCTGGATCCGGCAGGCCTGCCAGCCCTTGCCCAATTTTGACGGCAATTACGCTTTGATTGGCAGCTGGGTGATTGGGAATGCTGCGGTTGGCATCGGTGTACGCGAAGATGCCAGTTTGATTACCCAGGACAGCTCGCGCTTTGTACCGCATATTATTTTGTAATGTGAATACCTGACGCAGCTTACTGCCTGATTTAAAGCGGAAAAATTCCTGTCTCACGACTCTTTGTCATTCATCACACGCTTTGTACTGAAATTTTGCCTCCGAAACGCTAGAATGTGCGCCTGTTCTTTTGCGCCAAATCCTTCCCACCTTCTTTTGTTTTAACCAAGGCCCTTACGTGATAGCGACTTCCAATCTTACCATTCAGTTTGGCTCCAAACCCTTATTTGAAAATGTCAGTGTTAAATTCGCCAATGGCAATCGTTATGGCCTTATCGGCGCCAACGGTTGTGGCAAATCGACTTTTATGAAAATTCTGGGGGGCGATCTCGAACCGTCTTCCGGCAATGTCATGAAGGGCCCCAACACCCGATTAGGCAAATTACGCCAGGATCAATTTGCTTATGAAGACTTCACACCCATTGACACCGTCATCATGGGGCACGAAGAACTGTGGCAGATCAAGGCTGAACGCGACCGCATCTATAACCTGCCCAACATGAGCGAGGAAGACGGCATACGCGTTGCTGACCTTGAAGTGCGTTTTTCAGAACTGGATGGCTACACTGCGGAATCACGCGCGGGTGAATTATTGCTCGGCGTGGGTATTGCCATAGAACAGCATAACGGGCCGATGAGCAGTATTGCGCCGGGCTGGAAATTGCGGGTTTTACTGGCACAAGCCTTATTTGCCGACCCTGATGTGCTGCTGCTCGATGAACCCACCAACCACCTCGACATCAATACCATCCGCTGGCTGGAAGACATTATCAATCAGCGCTCCAGCACCATGGTTATTATTTCGCACGATCGGCATTTTCTGAACAGCGTCTGCACCCACATGGCCGATCTGGACTACGGCGAATTACGGGTGTATCCCGGCAATTACGATGAGTACATGACCGCCGCGACCCTGGCACGTGATCAATTGCTCAAAGACAACTCCAAGAAAAAAGCCCAGATTGTCGAATTACAAACTTTCGTCAGTCGATTTTCTGCCAATGCCTCCAAAGCCAAACAGGCAACCTCGCGCGCACGCCAAATCGAAAAAATCAAGATTGAAGACATCAAAGCTTCCAGCCGTCAGAGCCCGTACATCAAGTTTGAGCAGCTTCAAAAGCTGCATCGCCAAGCGGTGACCCTCATCGAACTGAGCAAGGGTTATGATGGCAAAGCCTTGTTCCATAACTTCAATTTACAGGTCGAAGCCGGTGAGCGCGTTGCTATTATCGGCCCCAATGGTGCGGGCAAAACCACCCTGTTACGCTGCCTGATGGGCGAAATTACCCCTGATGCCGGCGAAGTAAAATGGGCCGAGAGCGCCCAGATTGGCTATTACGCGCAAGATCACGCCAGTGATTTCGCCGAGGACATGACACTCTTCGACTGGATAGCGCAATGGACCAAAGGCGATGACCAAGCCGTGCGCTCCACCCTAGGGCGTATGTTGTTTTCGCAGGATGACGTGAAAAAATTTGTTCGTGTGTTATCGGGCGGTGAGCAAGGGCGTATGCTGTTTGGCAAACTCACGCTGTTAAAATCCAATGTATTGGTGCTGGATGAGCCGACCAACCACATGGACATGGAATCGATAGAATCCTTAAATTTGGCACTGGAAAATTATCCCGGCACTTTGTTGTTTGTCAGCCATGACCGCGAATTTGTCTCGTCACTGGCGACACGTATTATCGAGTTTACACCCCAAGGACTGGTGGACTTTAGCGGCAATTATGAGGATTATTTGCGTAGTCAGGCTCCGCGCTAGTCTTGAGCCTCACCTGCATACCATGAATGCAGTTCAACGAATACAGAGAATGTCAGGAGTCAACCATGGCCAAGAACCCCTTGCAAGATCAGCTACTGAAGGCCGGTCTGGTCAAACAGAAAGACGTTAACAAGGTCAACAAACAGCAAGACCATCAGGCCCGCGTAAGCCCGGGCTCGGCGCCTAAAGAAGCGACCTTGCTGGCGCAACAGGCGCAAGCCGAAAAACTGGCCCGTGATCGCGCACTGGCCGAGCAGGCCAAAGAGGCCTTGCGTTTAAAAGAAATCAACGCGCGCATCCGGCAGATTATTTTGCATAGTCGCATCACAAGGGATGCGGGTGAAACGGCTTACCATTTCACTGATAACACAACAATCAAGAAAATCTTCGTCACACCACTTCTTGCTGATCAACTCAGCCGTGGTCAACTGGCCATTGTGATGCTCGATCAAAAATACGAACTGGTGCCACTTAAAGTGGCTGAAAAAATCAGGGAACTCGATGCCACCGTGCTGATTGCGCTCCATGTGCCCGAGAAAAAACCCGTTGCTGAAGACGATCCCTATGCCGACTACCAGATTCCTGATGATCTGATGTGGTAAAACGTGTTTAAACCGCGCAGGACGGCGGTTAGCGGAATCCATCCATGAGCACAATCCATTCCGAGCACAAGCCTTACCCAATACCATCGGCCCGAGCATGAAGCATGACCGATCTTCTTGAACCTCAGCCATTTTCAACCTGCCCCACGCCGCTGGAACAGGTGAATTATCAGCGTTTTTCCACGGCCGGTGAAATCCATGCGTATCTGCAAACGCTGGCTGCCACGAGCCCTGCGGCGCACTATGAGCGTTGGGGTTCTTCGGTGTTAGGCCAACCTGTGGCCGCACTGCGACTGTGTGCGACCGATGCGCTGCCGGCCAATCAGCGTCTGCGTGTTATGTTGGTGGGCTGTCATCACGGTGCATCCGAAGCGGCTGGCGGCGAAGCCCTCATACAGCTGGCGCGGCAATTACTTCATGAAGATCTGCAACCCTTGCTGAAACAGCTTGAAATCTATCTGCTGCCCGATGCAAATCCAGATGGCCGCGACGCCGATTCGAGTAAAAACGCCAATAAGGTCAATTTGAATCGGGACTATGTGCTCTTGTCGCAACCCGAAAGTTACGCCCTGGACCAGGCACTGAATCGCATCCGTCCGCATGTGGTGCTTGATGCGCACGAATCCGCTGCGCTCAAACGCAAAACGCTGGCCGTGGAAGGTTACATGACGGAGTTTCAGGCGCAGATTGACTATGCCAACAATCCGGCTATTCCCCTGCACACCCAGAATTTTTGTGAACGTGTCATCCTCAATCCGCTTCTGGAACGTATTACAGACAAGGGCCTGCAGGCGCAGCGTTATATTCGCGAAATTTCCTCCGTGTCACAAGCGTTGACCTACGGCGGCGTGACGGCGCATATTTTTCGCAACAAGGCCGGTGTGTGTGGTGCGCTTTCATTTCTGCTTGAAACGCGTATGGATCCAAAACACGGCGTTTATGCGAGTTTTCGTAACATTCATGTCCGGCTCAGCAAACAAATGCTGTGTATCCGTGAGTTTCTGACCCTGCTGAACGAGCAGAAACAGGCGATACTGAACGAGTTTGATATGGTAAGTCAGCGTATGCCCGGCGATGTGTGCGCGCTGAATGTCGACTATGTTGAGCACCCGCACGAACCCGTTTCACGTTTGCCCATGCGCCGTATCGATAGCCAGGAATTGGTCGACATTGAGTTCATCAACCATCGTCACACCATTCAACACACCCTGATCACACGACCCCATGCGTATATCATTACCCAACATATTGAGCGCATCAGCGCCGTACTTGTGCGCAATGCGCTTGAGTTCGAAATCATTCAGACAGAAACAATCATAAATGCGATAGCACTGCGCGTCCCTGGCATTCCTCAAACGGACGCTTTCAGCGTGCAAACGATCCCGACACGTTTACAGGTGTTACCCGGTTTTCTGCGTGTGCCGCTTGCCCAAGCCAGAGGAAATCTTGTGCCACAATTACTTGAGCCGCAATCAAACAGCAGCCTGTTTCAGCACGCGAGTTTTCGCCCCGTGCTTGTTGATCAGGTATCTGCTTTCATATACCGTTGCCCGGCCTGACGCTCGGCGCAATCTACGCATAAACTTATATTCATGGTTCTGAATCAATCCAAAAACGAAGGAAAGCCTTCATGTTTAACTCTTTTTTTAGCCGTCACCGATTACGTTTTTTGTTGGGCGTGAGTTGTCTGGCAACATCACTGACGGTACGTGCCCTGCCACCGATTCCGCTTGAGGCGCAACAGTACACGCGCATCAGCCGTTCCGCCGAACTCAGTGAGTACATGCATGTTCTGGCGGCCAATAATCCACAGGTGCGCCTTGAAGTACTCGGGCACAGCGTACAAGGCAGAGCGATCGAAGCCCTGGTTTTTTCATCGCCCAAAAAAACGTCCTCCCAACGTTTAAAAATCCGGCCTTTAAAAATGATGTTGATTGGCTCTCAGCACGGTGCGTCGGAACCCGCCACCGGCGAGGCCATGATTGCCATTGCCCGTGATCTGTCCATTGGTGCGCTGCCCAATATACTCGACAGTATCGAGGTGATGGTAATCCCCAATGCCAATCCGGACGGCCGTGATCTGGGGCGGCGTGCCAACGCCA
Source organism: Pseudomonadales bacterium (assembly GCA_036802845.1). Lineage (GTDB taxonomy): Bacteria > Pseudomonadota > Gammaproteobacteria > Pseudomonadales > UBA3067 > DAIRVL01. The sequence continues at coordinate 19,019 of DAIRVL010000013.1, forward strand.
ACGGCGTAAACATCAATGTCGATTTTGTCACCATGACCCAGCCCGAAACACGGGCGCTCAAAGGCGCTTTGTTGGCGTTTCAACCCGATGTGATTCTGGATTCTCATGAATCGGCCGTGCTTAAACGCCAGTCACTCGGGCGAGAAGGTTATATGACCGATTTTAATGCCCAGTTCGAGAGCAGCAATCACCCCTCCACGCCCTCTGCCTTGCGCGAACTGGCCTACAATAAACTGCTGCCAGAGATTACCCGGCGTGTCTCGGCAGACAAGCTGCCTTCACATCGTTATATCGGCGAAATCGTCAGCATTAAACAAGCCATTGCCAACGGTGGCTTGACCTTAAAGAATTTTCGTAATACGGCGGGCATGAGCGGCGTGTTGTCCTTTCTGGTGGAAACAAAACTCGACAACAGCGATTACAGCTATCCCAGCTACCGCAATATCAAAGTGCGTCTTGAACGCCAGCTGATTTGTATACGGAACTTTATCCATGTCATGCAGGAAAATCAGGTTGAAATAGTAACGCAGCTTGACGCAGTACGTGCTTCGCAACATGCCGAAGCCATCACCCTCAAAGCACGTTATGTTACCGACCCCACACACCCCTATGAAAAAATTCCGATGCGGCGTATTGATACCCGTGCAATTGAAATGCTGACCTTTGCTGATCACCGTCGTGTCGAAACCGCTGGAGTGATGCCTCTGCCGCGCACGCTGGTAATCACCGAATATCTACCGGAAATGGCCCGTTTTCTTGATGCCCAGTTTATTCGTTATGAGACCGTGCAAAACACAAAAACGGTCACAGCAACACTTAATCACTATGCCTGGGGTAAAAACATGCTCGACGGGGCCACGCTGCTGGCATCAAAAACGCAGCAAGTCCAGTTAAAGCCCGGCGCGCTGCTGGTGGATTTATCCCAGCCACAGGGGCGTATGGCGATGCTGCTGCTCGACCCACGATCAAACAGTACGGTGTTTATGTACCCTGAATACAAAACGATGTTTGATAAGGCCAAAACTTTTTTTGTTTATCTGGTGATGTAGACAAGCAACACAGCAGGGCTGCCCAGCCCTACTGCTCTTTCATGGTGTGCTTGCACGGTCTGAGCCGTGCCTTTTATTTTAATCAGATGTAGGCGATTTCAGACACATCGGCCATAAAATGCCGGTAATCGCAGGTGAGCTCTTCACCGGGCTGGATATCGCGTGTTGCCCAGCCTTCATAAATCACCGAAAAATCCACACTCGGTTCACGCGAGTGATTCATGTATTTGCCCATGGTAGTTTCGTAATAAAAATCGCCACCCAATTCGGGCTCGTACATGTGCACTTCAATTTCCTGCTGACAGGAAGGCGGCAGTTTGGCAAATTCTTCCGGGGCGATGCGGATATCAAACACCGGGTGGAATGCCCACACCTTGGTGCCTTTGGCGATAAATACTTTGGCGAAAACGCCAAAACCCTGGATGTCACTTTTTTCAAGATAGGTTGGTACGATCAGCATGCTAGAGTCTCAGATTGGCCAATGATTTATTTGGTGCAAACGCTAATGGCAGACGCATTGGACGTCAAGCAAGTTTTATTCGTAGTGCGTCCACATCCGAATAACTTTGATGGCTTGCTCTTTTTCCAGCACGTGATATACCAAGCGGTGCGGGATAGTTACTTTTTATGCACACAGGCTTTGCACTGAACACTATCCCGCTCAAACCCTTTTCAGGTTTGTTCATAGTAATGCGTTTTTTATTTTTTGGGCCAGTCGTGCCGATTCCTGGCGGCGAATATAAAAATTGCCATACAAGGAAGTGTTTAATCCAAGAAACCAAAGGCCCGGATAGTAAGGTGATGAGGCATCGGCATAGAAGGTGGGGAAGCCTGACGCGTCTAACAAGTCAAGATCTCCCAGCAGCTTCTTCAACCCCAAACGGTAGCCGGTGGCGCAGATGATCGCATCCGGTTTTACGCTGTCGCCGTTGATAAACTCGACGCTGTCTTCGCTTAACTGTTTTATTTCCGGCACAAGCACAAAGTCGCGGCGACGCAATGCAGCAACAAAGCCATCATCCAAGGACGGCACCATAAAATTTTTCCTGAATAATGTGCCCGCTCCCTGTGTTGGTTCCGGCAAGCCCAATGAGGGTAGATCGTTGTAAAATAAACGCCCCATCCACTTGATTGCTACATCAATCACAGACAAAGGAATAAACTGTAAACGGGAAAAAACAGGCTGTATGGGGCCAAGCAAAAACTTGGGCGCAATCCAGTTACTATTGCGTATAGAAAACCAGGAAGGTGCTAAGTGTTCTTTTGCCAGATGATTACCGATATCAACACCCGAATTGCCTGCGCCGACCAGGAGTACGGATTTTCCCCGATAATCGGCTGCGTGCCGGAAACTGCCGCTATGAATCAATTCGCCTTTAAATTTTTCCCGACCGGGCCAGTCTGGAATATGGGGCTCATGATCAGAGCCCGTGCACACCACCACGTGTTTGCACTCAATCGTTCCTGTGTTGGTAGTAACTTGCCAGTGCCCCGTGCTTTTTTGGCTAATCGACTTGGCTGCCGTATTCCATTCAACAGGCAGGTCGAGAAATTTCACGTAATCTTCCATATACGCCACGTACTGATCACGAGTCGGATAGGTTGGATACGATTTGGGTAGCTTCAAACCAGGAATGTTCGAAATACTTTTATGTGTATTGAGCGAGAGCTGCGCATGGCGAGCTCGCCAAGACGATGCCACCTGTGAGGCTTCGTCAATAATACGAGGATGAATACCAACTTGTTTTAATTGATAAGCCAGCGCCAAACCTGCACTGCCAGCACCTATTATTAATACATCGGTCATATGTTTTTTTCCTGGAACCTGTTTGTGATCTTGATCAGGGGGTACAGGTTCTTATTGGATTTTAGTGTGGATAATATTATGCCAATGTATGATTGTGACATAACACCGCAGGGCCTACAGAAACCAATCCTGAAACTCTCGGGCCTGCCCGAAAACTATTCACCCAAATAAGCTTTTCTCACGCGTTCATCCTGCTGCAAGGATTTGGAATCCCCTGTGAGGGTGATCTGTCCACTTTCCATCACATAGGCGCGTTGACTGATTTGCAAGGCCAGATGGGCATTTTGTTCCACCAGTAAAATGGCCACACCGTTTTTTGCAATCGTCTGAATGGTGGCAACGATCTGCTCCACCAGCATGGGCGCCAGTCCCATGGACGGCTCATCAAGCAAAAGCATTTTGGGTCGGCTCATCATGGCCCGTCCAATCGCTACCATTTGTTGTTCGCCACCGGACAAGGTGCCGGCCATTTGTTTTCTGCGTTCAGCAAGACGTGGAAATAACGTGTAAATCTGTTCAATGTCGGTCTGAAGTGTGCCGTCTTTTTTACGGGTGTAGGCACCCATTTCAAGATTTTCGAGTACCGTGAGCCGACTGAAAATGCCACGGCCTTCAGGCACCAGCGCCAAACCACGCTGCACTCGCTGATGCGGCGGCACCTGTGTGAGTTCTTGACCGAACAGTGACACTTGGCCACGTGTGGGTCGAATGAGGCCGGCGAGGCAATTTAACGTGGTGGTTTTTCCGGCACCGTTGGCGCCGATCAAGGCAATCAATTCGCCGGCATCCACATGTAGACTGATACCCTGCACCGCGCGAATGCCGCCATAGGCGATTTCAAGTTCGTTCACATCAAGCACTTTCATGCGCAGGATGTCCCTAAATAAGCCGCTACCACCGCCGGGTCAGACTGCAGGTCAGCGGGCAAGCCTTCGGCAATTTTCTGGCCAAAATTCAGTACCGCCACTTTGGTACACAGGCCCATAACCAGCTTCACGTCGTGCTCAATTAATAAAATGGACACCCCGTCGGCATGTATTTTTTGCATTAACGCGCGCAAGTCCATGCGTTCAGACGGGTTCATGCCTGCGGCGGGTTCATCCAAGGCCAGTAATTTGGGCTCGGTTGCCAGGGCACGTGCAATTTCCAGCCGCCGTTGTTCACCGTACGACAGTTCGTTGGCTTTTTTATTGGCGCGCAGTTCAAGCCCTACGTAAGTTAACAGTGCCAGGGCGCGGGTTTTGATTTCGGCTTCTTCTTTTTGCACCGAGGCCGGCCTGATGATAGCACCGAAGACGCCCGCCTTTGATTGACTGTGACGTGCCACCATGACATTTTCGAGCGCCGTCATATGGCCAAACAAGCGGATATTTTGAAAGGTACGTGCAATACCGGCCCGCACAATGACGTGGGGTTTGCTGTTTAAAATGGCCTGACCATCGAACGCAATTGAACCGCTTTCGGCCTGATACAGCCCCGTGAGCACATTAAACAAGGTGGTTTTCCCGGCGCCATTAGGGCCAATCAGGCCGTAAATGGCACCGGCAGGAATACTGATGCCTACATTGTGCAGCGCTTTTACACCACCAAAACGTTTGCACAGATCCTGCGCCTTCAGCAAGGAATCACTCATGCACATCCAGTTCCTGCTTGCGTCGTTTTGAGGGCCAAATTCCGGCGGGTCTAAGCAGCATGACAAGAATTAACGCCAGCCCAAACAACACCATACGAAAATTTTCCGGGTCCACCACCACACGGCCAAAGATCTGGTATTGCAGCGGTGTAATGCCTTCGCGCAAAAGTTCAGGGGTGATGGTTAACAGCACGGCGCCTAAAATTACGCCCGGAATATGGCCCATTCCCCCTAATACCACCATGCACAGCACCATGACCGATTCCATCAGCGTAAAACTTTCAGGGCTGACAAATCCCTGAAAACCGGCAAACAATCCGCCCGCCACACCACCAAAACTGGCGCCCATGGCAAAGGCCAGCAGTTTAATATTACGTGTATTAATGCCCATGGCCTGCGCGGCTATTTCGTCTTCACGAATGGCCACCCAGGCCCGGCCTATGCGCGAATTTTCCAGGCGAACACAGATAAAAATCACCGCCAGTAAGGCCAGCAGAAACAGGTAATAATAGCCAAACACACCACCAAAGTGGGTGCCAAACAAATCGAAGCCCTGATTTAATGAGTGCCCGGCCATGCTCACAGGATCAATCAGATTAATCCCTTGCGGGCCATTGGTAACGTTAACGGGTCTATCCAGATTATTGAGGAATAAACGCACAATTTCGCCAAAACCCAAGGTCACAATGGCCAGATAATCACCACGTAACTTGAGCGTGGGTGCGCCCAGCAGCGCACCAAAAAAACAGGCTAATAGCGCACCCAGGGGTAAAATAATCCACACCGGTAAATGAAGGCCGAACTGCTCCGATGCCAGCAAGGCGTAGACATAAGCACCCACCGCATAAAACGCGATATACCCCAGATCAAGTAAACCGGCAAAACCCACAACAATATTCAGACCAAGTGCCAGCATCACATAAAGCAAGGCGAAATCGAGAATACGCACCCAGGCATTGCCGGCTGTAAATCCCACCAAAAAAGGCAACAGTGCCAGCCCGACTGCAAGCGTGGCATAGCTGAGCCAGATACGGATCGGCACTGTTTTCATGGCCGATCAGCCACACGTTCACCCATCAGGCCTGAGGGTTTGAGCACCAGTACCAGAATCAAAACCAGAAAGGCAAACACATCCTGATAGTGACTGCCTAAAAAGCCCCCGGTTAAATCACCAAGATAACCGGCGCCGATACTTTCAATTAAGCCTAACAACAGGCCACCCATCACGGCGCCGCCAAGGTTACCAATGCCCCCTAAAACAGCAGCAGAAAAGGCTTTTAATCCCAAAACAAACCCCATGGTGGCGTGGGCCTGACCGTAATTGGCACTGACCATCACCCCCGCCACCGCACCCAAGGCCGAGCCTAAAATAAAGGTCATTGAAATAATTGAATTCACATTCACGCCCATGAGTTTGGCCGCATCGGGATTTTGCGCAACGGCACGCATCGCGGTGCCCAGACGGGTGCGCTGTATGAGCCACACCAAGGCCAACATGATCAACGCCGCCAGAAAAATGATAACGATTTGTACATCTGTGATGGCCGCCCCGAAAAAATGATGGGGCATGGTGGGCAAAATAGCGGGAAAAGGTGCGTAGTTTTTGCCCCAAATAATCATCGCCATATTTTGCAAGACAATGGACACGCCAATGGCCGTAATCAAGGGCGACAATTTAGGCGCCTTGCGCAAGGGGCGATAAGCGATGCGTTCAATGCCATAACCCAGCAGCATGCTCACCGGAATTGCCAACGTTGTCGCCAGCACTACCAGCACTGGCGCGGGCAAACCCAGACTTGCACTCACCAGCAGGTTAAGCAAGGTGATGGTGGTCATGGCGCCAATCATTACAATTTCGCCGTGCGCGAAATTTATCAGCCCCAGAATGCCGTACACCATGGTGTAACCCAGCGCAATCAAGGCGTAGATGCTGCCGATGATCAGGCCGTTCACGATTTGCTGAAAAAGAATCTCCACCTAGGGCTCCTGTTTACACATGCACGCATTAACACTGACCTTGAGCCAATCACCTAACGAAGTGGCTCAAGCTCAGTCAGGCAATTTTAATCACGGAGGGTTTTCAGCATTTTCCACTCACCCTTTTCAGCACGATACACGGTAATGCTGCCGCCTTTTAAATCACCCTTATCGTCAAAGGCGATATTTGCCGTTATGCCTTCATGCTGGCTTGCGGCCAATTGTGCACCGTACACAGCAGGATCAATGGATTGTGCTTTTTGCATGGCCCCTATCAAGACATAGACGGCATCGTAACTGTAAGGCGAATACAATTGTATTTTACCGTACTTGGCCTGAAACTTTTCACTAAATGCCAAGCCACCGGGCATGTTCTCCAGCGGCACACCCGGTAAAGAAGCAATCACACCCTCGGCGGCCTCACCGGCCAGGCTTATAAATTCTGCGGTATGCGTCCCATCGCCACCCATAAACGGCACAGCCATGCCCAAGGTGCGCATTTGTTTTACCATGGGCGCGGCTTGCGCATCCATGCCGCCATAAAACAGCAGATCGGCATTAAGGCCTTTGATTTTGGTTAAAATGGCCGTGAAATCGCTGGCCCTGTCGGAGGTAAATTCATGCCCGACAATCACGCCGCCCTGAGCCAGCACCGCTTGTTCAAACTCAGCCGCCAAACCCTGACCATAGGCGGTGCGATCATCAATAATGGCGATTTTTTTCGCCTGCATGTCTTGCACGGCGTAATTGCCCAGCACCTTACCCTGCTGTGCATCATTGGCCATGAGTCGAAACGCTGTTTTAAAGCCCTGCTGCGTGTATTTAACATTGGTGGCCGACGGCGAAATTTGCGGCACGCCGGCATCAAAATATATTTTTGAGGCTGGAATGGTGGTGCCGGAATTCATGTGACCAATCACGGCATGGACTTTTTCATCAACAAATTTTTGCGCTACCGTGGTCGCAACACGCGGATCGGCCTGATCATCTTCCGAGATCAGTTCAATGGTGGCTTTTTTGTCACCAATTAAAATTCCTTTGGCATTTAATTCATCAATGGCCAGCCGCACACCATTCTCGTTGTCTTTGCCCAAATGCGCCTGAGGGCCGGTTAAAGGGGCCGAATGCGCGATTTTAATCACCAAGGCATCTGCTATGGCAGCTTGCGGTTTTTTTTCTTTGCTGTCATTGCAGCCGGCCATCAGAACAAGCGAAAGAGCCAATGCCAAGGGCTTTAACACGCGGGTAGTTACTTCCATTATTACCTTCCAGACAAGTTATTAAATTAATCGCTGCAAAAGAATCAG
>DAIRVL010000014.1:0-26462 GCA_036802845.1 Pseudomonadales bacterium
GCCAAAGGCACTACCTTTTTTGCACCTGCCGTTTTTAGCTGCTCTGTGGCACGCTCGACAGCTTCTTTATTACCGGCAATCACCACTTGACCAGGCGAGTTAAAGTTCACTGGCGCAACTACTTGTCCCGCAGATGCCTGCTTGCAAACAGCCTCAATGACGTCATCGTCCAAACCTAAAACAGCAGCCATGGCGCCCTGCCCTGCAGGCACAGCCTGCTGCATCAGTTCGCCACGCTTTCTGACCAAACGCACGCCATCTGTCAGTGAAAACACATTAGCACATACCAATGCCGTGTATTCACCAAGGCTGTGACCCGCCATAGCCAGCGGCTTTTCGCCACCTTGGTCACACCAAATACGCCATATAGCCACACCCGCCGTTAAAAGTGCAGGCTGTGTAATGTCGGTCTGGTTAAGTTGTTCGGTCGAACCGTTTTGCACCACATCCCACAAATCATAACCTAGCGCATCGGACGCTTCGCGGTAGGTGGATTCAAGCAATGGATAAGCAGAGGCCAGTTCTTTAAGCATCCCAACAGACTGGGAGCCCTGACCCGGAAAAAGCAGCGCAATCTTTGCCTTCATAACGATATCCGTTTGCTTAATTGATGTATCAAAAATACTGCTGATCTAATAGAAGAGTTTGTGCTGACTTGCAGAAAAACCCGTTATTATTTTAATTGACTGAAGTATTCAACTCATTTTCTGTAAACCATTGGTCAATCAGATGGGGAATGTTTTTTTCGACTTCGATTGCCGCCAATCTCAACGCAGTTTCAAAGCCAGCTTGATCAGCACTGCCATGGCTTTTAATTACAACACCACGCAATCCAATCATCGTGCCCCCATTATACTCACCCGGATCCATTTTCTTTTTTAAGGACTTCCACACAGGCAGCGTCAACAAAGCGGACATTTTGGTGTATAAGTTTCGGTTCAGTTCTTCTTTAACAAAGTGAGCAAACATCCGTGCAGTACCTTCGCACGACTTCAGCGCCACATTGCCAGCAAAACCATCACAGGCCACCACATCGGCCTCTCCCTTGAAAATGCCATCTGCTTCAACAAAGCCTATGTAGTTAATGCGTGGATTGGCTCGCAACAGTTCGGCGGCTTCTTTGATAACTTCATTACCTTTAATCTCTTCTGTACCAATATTCAGCAAACCAACCCGAGGGGAGGCTATGCCATCAACGGCTTGAGAGAGTATCGAACCCATCAAGGCGAATTGGTATAACTGATGCGCTTCGCAATCAACATTCGCACCCAAATCAAGAAGGTGGCAATGACCTTTCATGGTAGGAATATTAAAAACAATTGCGGGACGATCGATTTTGGGGTGGGTTTTTAACACGAAGCGTCCGATAGCCATCAGCGCCCCCGTATTGCCCGCGCTGACACACGCATCGGCAATACCTGCCTTGACCAGATCAATAGCCACACGCATTGAGGAGTCTTTTTTCGTACGCATGGCAACGGAGGGTTTTTCATCCATCCCCACCACTTCCGTTGCGTGCTTAATATCCAAGCGACTCAGCAGCTCAGCGTCTTTACTGCATTTGCCCAGTTCAGCATTGATACAAAACTGGTCACCCACAAGAATCAGCTTCAGATTTCTATTTTCTTGTAGTGTCCTGATACTCGCAGGCACGGTGACCACCACCCCATGATCACCACCCATCGCATCAACCGCAACAGTGACCCATGAATCACTCATCTATGAGACACCACACTTGGTTTATGAGATACCATGCTTGTTTGATTATTCTTCGTCTTCTTGTTCAATTTCGACGACAACCTGACGTCCACGGTAAAACCCATCAGCACTGACATGATGCCGACGATGAATTTCACCGCTTACACGGTCTTCAGACAAGGTAGGACCGGTCAAGGCATCATGAGCACGACGCATACCTCGGCGAGAACGTGATTTTCTACTTTTCTGTACTGCCATTGTGTTAGGCTCCTATAAAATTTCCAGCAATATTACCGGCACATATCCAAGCATTTGAATCAAAAAATTAAATACTCAGCTTTTCTTTTTAAAGTCAGCAAGCACGACAAAAGGCGATTTCTTCACAGGCACATCGTCCTTGTGCTGCGATTCATTTGTCGAAACAAGCGAATAACCCTGCTCTTTGCACTCCCCCTCCTGATGCATCGGGATAACAGGCAGTGACAGCAGTAACTCGTCCTCAATCAAATCAAACAAAGAGATTGTTTCTTCATTCAGAAGAATAGCCTCACTACTTGCTGGCACCTGACTCATCAATGTTTCGTCACTGACAAACACCCAATTTATGACCGCATCAACCCGAAATGCCATGGGATTCAAGCAGCGCTGACAAACCAAAAACATATCGGCACGGGCAAAACCAGACGCCGTGGCCAGCCCATCGGGCGACTTCGCAAACACCAGCTCTACGTCTACCAGGTTCTTTTCCGACTCTCCGACCAGATCAGGACGCAAACGTTGCAGTAATCCAAGCTCAATACAGCCTTTCATACACGTGCGTTTGGCGACCAACTTCAATGGTTCAATTGTGTTTGGCAGAGGGCTCTTTAGCATAGGGGCGAAATGATAGGCATCTACCTGGCAACTGTCAAAGCATTCTAGATAAAATAGAAGCAATATTTACAAAAGACACGGCCTGAGCATCACGCACTTTTGAGCACAGGCATCATGGCGTCATTAATGCCGAAAACTCAACCTTTCCAAGACCAGAGATCGCGGCCCTCGTCATCACAACACCCATTTTTTCAAAAAATCGCTCCGCAGGACTCTGACGAACAGTATAATCCACCAACTCTTCTTGCTTGATTTTGTCGCGCGCAATATCACCTGCAGTCGCAAAACCATCGATTAAACCAAGCTTTTTGGCATCAAAGCCATTCCAAAAAAGCCCTGAGAAAATGTCTTTATTTTCACTAAGGCGATCGCCCCGGCCTTGTTTAACCCGCTCAATAAACTGTCCATGCACGCCATTGAGCATGTTTTTCATATGCAACAACTCGTCTTGTTTAATCGGTGCAAAAGGATCCAGCAATGCCTTATGTTCGCCCGCTGTCAATATACGCCGTTCGATTCCCAGTTTTTCTATTAGTTTTTCAAAACCAAAACCCTCACCGAGTCTTACACCGATAGAGCCAACAATACTGGCAGGATTGGCATAAATCTCATCTGCCGAGGCTGCAATATAATAGCCCCCTGAAGCGCCAATATCCGTAATAACCGCGTAGACTTTTTTAGGGTAAAGCACTTGCAACCTTTTGACTTCCGAGTACACGGTATCAGAAGCAACCGCACTCCCTCCTGGACTATTTATGCGTAAGATAATTCCCTTGGCTGCCTTGTTTTCAAAGGCCTGACGCAAGCCGCTTGTAATATTATCGGCACTGGCTTCTGCATCATCTGAAATAACACCAGAAATATCTATGAGCGCTGTATGCGCGCCGCTTTGCGAGATTGTCATTTGAGAACTCGCCGTGAAAAACAGATAAATCATGACAAAAATATTTATAAAAACAAATAATTTAAAGAACACACGCCAACGGCGCGCCCTTCGTTGTTCCGTAACCGTGCTTAACAACATTTTTTCCAATAATTGCCATTCTTTACTTTCATTTGAATTATTCATATGTAGCTCACTCACATGTATACCTGCTCATGCCGGCCCTGTTGCAAAAATAAAATTGGCTGCGGCCCCTACTCTTCTTTAGCTTTGGCGAATATTAAGATGCGTCAACAATTCAACAGGCTGATCCAAACAATAACGCGGTTGATAGGCGTGCAAACGCTCAATAGCATGCACACCATAACTGACAGCCGCAGCTACAACACCGGCCTGTTGCGCCATAGCCATGTCGTACTCAGTATCACCCACCATTAATGTCCGCTGTGCACTACAATCCAACTCCGTCAGCAACTCATTAAGCATGCGCGGATCAGGCTTGGACGCCGTTTCATCGGCACACCGTGAGGCCGCAAAAAAACGACCCAGCTGCGTACTGTGAAGGACCCGATCAAGTCCTTTTCTGCTTTTGCCCGTTGCAACAGCAAGAACATACCCCTCATCCAGTAAACGTGACAACACAACTTCCACACCGGAGAACAGGGGCGTGTGCGTTTGATCGTTCTGAGAATAGTGGATGGAGTAACGTTGCTGAAGCGCTATTCGTGTTATATTGCTGATTTCCGGAAAGAGCTTTTTAATTGCCTGAGGCAAACCGAGCCCAATAATTTCTTCAACTTCCTGACGACCAGGCACCAGCAGGCTTTCATCTTTCGCCGCTGACTGCATGCAATTCACGATTTTAGCCGCCGAATCCATCAAGGTACCATCCCAATCAAAGATGATCAGGTCAAACTCTCTACTCATTCATTCACTCGCTCTAAGATTATCAAGAGTTAATTGCAAATCGGCATCCAAGGGCGCTTCAATTCTGAATTTTTTATCGGTGCCGGGTAAAATAAATTCCAGCGATTGCGCGTGCAGGAAAAGCCGCTTTAAACCTGATTTTTTTATTTTTTGATTGGCCTCTGCGACACCGTAACGATCATCCCCAAGAATCGGATGGCCTACAAACTGCGCATGAACCCGTATCTGATGCGTCCGCCCTGTAACGGGCTTCGCCTGCACCAGCGTGGCGTTTTTGAATCGCTCTTTCACCAAAAAAAGTGTTTTAGCCGCCTTTCCATCAACAGAAACACGCACGTGACGCTCTCCTGAGGACAATACATTTTTTCGCAAAGGCGCTTCAATCAAATGTTCCCGACCCGGCCAGCAGCCATCCAATAATGCCAAATACTGTTTATTCATTCGCCCACTGCGCAATTGTTCATGCAAATCAAGCAGCACCGCTCTTTTTTTTGCCACAAGCAAACAACCGGATGTTTCCTTGTCAATACGGTGCACCAGCTCTAAAAGTTGGCAACGTGGCCGAAGAAAACGTAAAGACTCAATCAATCCCAGATTAATTCCACTTCCACCATGCACTGCAATGCCCGAGGGCTTGTTCAATATCAGAAGCTGAGAATCCTCGAACAGTATTCGGGACTCCAACAACGAGGCAAAATGATGACTCGGTTCTTCAAGAGGTGCGCGCGCCTCTACACTGAGCGGTGGCACACGCACATAATCGCCCAACAAAACCTTGTATTCCGGCTTGACGCGTTTTTTGTTCACTCTCACTTCGCCGGATCTAAGGGCACGATAAATCCGTGACTTAGGCACACCTTTCATTGTTCGAAGCAAAAAATTATCAATTCGCTGCCCCTCGGACCGCTCATCAACAGTAAGCCAAGATACCTGCGGATTTTCTTGCGCAACTTTAGAGCTTTTCTCTGTCATGAATTTTCTGTTATGAAAGATAGAAACAACAATGCCACATCGATTTGATGCAGGCCAAAAGGGTGCTATACTGCTAGGGCGTATATTCTAGCGAAGGTTATTTCCGCCTGCATGATGACAGCAAAAATAACAGGCTGATACCAAAGCCTTTGCAGATAAGCGGTTAAAGAATTACGTGAAGCACTTACTTAATAGATATCGCTTTACAGCCAGAAGATCTAAACAACTATTTTCACCGCTTCGCAGCGGAAAGAAAAATTAACAAAAAGGCAAAGCGGGCAAGAGCACGTAGCGCAAACAACGAGGTTGATATCTTAACTCTATTTAAACGATATAACCTCATTTTTAACTACCATCCCCAAAGTTTTGGTAACACAGGTTTCGTAATTGCGCTGGATACCAGGCCATTGAATAAAAAATCAATTGGCCATTTTCTAATATTTCCAGCCACAAAATTAATAGCTTCGAGCAGAATACGGCGAGCAAATGCGGGTTGCTAAAACAAGCAACACTGTACGGTGAATTGAGTATTCAGACTATCACATGCATTGATACCACCAAGAACTTGTTTGTTCGGTTAATTTAAATAACACCGAATCCATAAAACAAGAGGATGCGTCCAATGCAGAATGCTCCTATAGAGTGATAATCTCTTGGGACCATAGTGATAACAAATGAAACAATTGACGGTTTTTCTCTACCACTGTCCTAATAGAATCAAGATCAGTGCGATGAAAGAACCGGTCAATAACCAAGATGTGACACATCATTCACTGATACAGCACCATGCTGCGTCACCATGTACCTGATACGTACGTCTTTAAATCTGCTCATAAAAGTGAATTACGCCATAACCTGCCTGCCACCATTCTTTTGAGGGATCTAAAAGAGAAAACGGTTACCCATGAAAAGAATGCTTATTAATGCAACTCACACTGAAGAAATTCGAGTTGCTCTTGTTGACGGTCAGCGCTTATACGACCTTGACATCGAACCTTATGCACGCGAACAGAAAAAAGCCAATATTTACAAAGGAAAAATCACCCGCGTAGAGCCTAGTCTTGAAGCTGCTTTTGTCGACTTTGGCGCCGATCGTCACGGTTTTTTACCGCTAAAAGAAATCTCAAAGGAGTACTTTTCTAAAGGTTCGTCGGACAATTCCGGTCGTAACAATATTAGAGAGCAAATCAGATCAGGCCAGGAAGTGGTTGTTCAGGTCGATAAGGAAGAACGCGGCAATAAAGGTGCTGCGCTGACTACCTTTATCAGCCTCGCTGGCCGTTACCTGGTACTCATGCCCAACAACTCCAGAGCCGGTGGCATTTCACGCAAAATCGAGGGCACTGATCGCGAAAGCTTGAAAGACGCCATGAGCTCCTTGCAAATACCCGACGGCATGGGCGTAATCGTTCGCACTGCGGGCGTGGGGCGCGCGGCAGAAGAACTCCAGCAAGATCTCGAGTATCTCTACCATCTTTGGGATTGCATCAAAGGTGCTGCGGACACGCACGCTGCGCCCTTGTTGCTTCATCAGGACGGCAACGTCATTATCCGCGCTATCCGCGACTATTTAAGACAAGATATCGATGAGGTGCTCGTAGACAGCGAAGCGGCCTTTCTGGAGGCTCAGAAATTTATCAGCCAGGTCATGCCCAGTTTCCTTGTAAAGATGAAGCGTTATCAAGATACAATCCCGCTTTTTAATCGTTACCAGATAGAAAGTCAGATTGAATCGGCCTTTCAGCGCGAAGTGAAACTGCCTTCCGGTGGTTCTATTGTGATAGACCCAACCGAAGCATTGGTGTCCATTGATATCAACTCATCACGCGCCACACGCGGCTCTGACATTGAAGAAACCGCCCTGCAAACCAATCTTGAGGCGGTGGATGAAATCTCGCGTCAATTGCGCTTAAGAGATATTGGCGGCTTGATTGTCATCGATTTTATCGACATGGGGCCCAGCAAAAATCAGCGCGACGTAGAAACACGTTTACGCAATGCGCTGTCGTCAGACCGCGCCCGCATCAAGGTAGGTCGTATTTCCCAGTTTGGTTTAATGGAGTTATCGCGTCAGAGAATCCGACCCTCTTTGGGTGAAACCAGCGGTCAAGTGTGCCCCCGTTGTGACGGCAAAGGCAGCATTCGTGACGTAAATTCGCTGGGTTTATCCATTATGCGTATCATCGAAGAAGAAGCACTCAAGGAAAGTACTGGTCATATCGTAGCCCAGCTTCCTGTTGATGTTGCCACCTATCTTCTTAATGAAAAAAGAGAAATGGTTTTTGAACTGGAACGTCGCCATGAGATTCGGATCATTTTAGTTCCGAATCCTCGACTCGAAACCCCTCGTTATGAAATCACCCGCATTCGTCAGGAAGAGGGCGACAAAGAAACGCAAAATACCAGCAGCTTCGAGTTAATCGATCGCATTCAAGCGCCGGCTGTGCCATTGCCTCTCCTGGACAGCTCAAACCCGGCCGGACGAAAACAAGCGGTTGTACAGGCCAGCACGCTTGGAACGGTCAGTCGCGAGACTAAAAAACCTGCGCAAGAAGGTTTCTTCAAACGTCTGGCCTCTGCCATCGGTCTCATTCAGCCCAGCACTCCCCCCCAAATACTGCCTGTCAAACCAAGCAAAGGGCCTGAAAAAACTGTCGAGCCCAGAGTCGAGTCCAGAACTGAAAGGCCATCAGAGTCCCAGCAAAAGAAAAATCCTCGTTACGACCGGGCCCCAAACAGAACGGAAGGCAGTGAAAACAAACAAAGCGCCCCTAGGACGCACACACCTTCCGATCAGAAAAACGATCAAGGAAACGCGGCACCACGTCGGGATCGCAACAAAAATGCACCACCAAAAAAACCACCCATGAAGCGTGGCGCTGAAGAACGCAGCATAGAAGAAAGCGTTGCTTCAGAACAAAATTCTGCAGACAGGCAAGGCAAAAGACGCAGAAATGGTCAGCCTCATCAGGGTGCTAAAATAGCCCCCGCTGATAATGCGCTTCAAGAGCAAAGCGCTGCGCAAGAAGAGGCGTCGGCAAATTCTCAGCATCCTGAGCCACAGCGCTTGCTGCAAGAGAACACGCCCGCACCTGCTGCCCACGCCACTATTGTGTCCATGGCTGAAAAAACAGAGCAGGCACAAGCGCCTGTTTCGAGTTTATCAGACTTGGCTCCCCCGGCCATCACACACCAAAAAGCAGAAGATATTCCTAAAGCATCCCCTCTGGAAAATCCATCTGTTGCAGCCACAACACCGGGCACACAAACAACTACACACGTGAACCCTGTTTTAGTGACACCTGTAACAACGCCTGAAGCTGTGCTGGCTGTGACTCACACGCCCGCATCACCAGCAGAGTCACAAGAAGCGCAAGAGCAACGTCGACGAAGAGCGGGGCGCGCACTCAATGACCCCAGAGAAAAGCGTAGACAGCTATTGGGAAGTGCATCTACTGATGCGGACTCAGTAATCATTGCGGACATTCCGGGCGCAAAGAGGGATGGTCAGCCTATGGCACCAACAGAATCCAACCCAAGCGTGGCGACCTCTGTTGAGTCATCCACTGAAAATCAATCAGAGCATGTGATTAAATCATCCTATCCACTGATGCCGCCTATGACAGCCCCGGCATCGGCAGGTACGAATGACGAAACGCCCACGCACTCTTAGTTAGGTTTGCTCTCTCAAAATCACCTGTCATGGCAAAACGGTGTCATGACAGGTGATTTACTCTCATCCGACACCATGTCACTCATATAGTTTTTATCCACACACCTGACACGCTGGATCACGAGGCAAACCGAGCTCACGCCACTCCATACGCAAGGCATCAAATACCAGTAATCTGCCAACCAGGTTACGCCCTATTCCTGTGATTATTTTCACAGCCTCTAAAGCCTGCATCGCACCGATCACACCCACCAAGGGCCCCAGAACACCATTTTCAGCACAGCTAAGATTTTCATTGCCCAAATCAGGATAAAGACAGTGGTAACAGGGTGACACTCGATTCCGGCGATCAAACACGCTTAGCTGCGCTTCAAAACCCACGACTGCTGCCGATACCAAGGGTTTGTTTGCGTGCACACAACATCTATTAATCAGATGTCGTGTGCTGAAGTTGTCCGTGCAGTCCAATACCAAATCAACCTGGCTAATTGCATGCGCCATCTGAGCCTCATCGAGCTGATAAGACAAGGCAATGACGTCTATGGATGAATTAAGTTGCTGTATGGCCTGTTTTACAGAGTCTGCCTTAGGCAGTCCAAGATCGGTTTCGCGGTATGCAACTTGCCGCTGCAAATTAGACAAATCCACGTTATCCATATCATTCAACACCAGCCGCCCCACTCCTGCCGCGGCTAAATACAGTGCTGCCGGACAGCCTAAACCGCCCACACCCACAATGAGAACCGAAGCAGCCAGCAAGGCTTGCTGACCGATAATATCAATTTGCGGCAGCATGATCTGGCGGCTGTAACGTAACAATTGGGCGTCACTAAGCATGAAAAACCGTCCTGCGGGTATAATTTTCTTTATGAATGAAAAGATCAGGGGAATCCAAACCTAACGCCTGGCTTGCGTCACGCGATCCAGACCCCACAGATCAAGATGGGTTGTTATTTCACCAAAACCCTGCGCGGCCAGAATCTCCCGTACAGCGTTTGCTTGTGTGCTGCCATGCTCCAATAACAACCAGCCTCCCGGACACAACTGCCCATAGGTCTGTTGAATAATTTTTTCTAAATCAGCCAGGCCCTTATTTATCGCAATCAGCGCTGTCATAGGTTCAAAACAGACACCGTCGCCTGTCAAGTGCTCATCGTCTGGCGCAATATAAGGTGGGTTACTGAGTATCATATCGAAGCGCTGCTCTGGCGGCAGCGCAGCACCCCAGTCGCCCAAACCAAAACGGATAGTGGATAAATTCAGCTGACGCGCATTCTCTTGCGCCACCGCCAAGGCCTCACTGGATTGATCCGTTGCCCAAATCTGCCAATGCGGTCTTTCTTTGGCTAGAGCCAACGCAATAGCGCCACTTCCAGTGCCCAAATCGGCGACCCATTGCAGCGATTCGGGCAAATACTGCAACGCCAATTCAACCAGCAATTCAGTTTCAGGACGGGGGATCAATGTATGCGGGGTCACTTTCAGGGACAAGGACCAGAATTCCCGGTATCCCGTTATATAAGCAAGCGGCTCTCCGCCCTGTCGCCTATGAAGCAGGAGTTGATATGCAACACGCTCACTTTCAGTTAAAACGTAATCGGGCCATGCGCGCAAAAAAGCTCTATTCTTTTGCAACACATGAGCCAGAAGTAATTCTGCATCCAGACGAGCGCTTTCAATCGCTTGCAAGCACAGAAGCCCTTCTGCCAACGCGTCCTTTAAAAGACAGGTTTTAATTGCGCACTCACTCTTACACACTGGCCATCGCTGCCAACATATCGGCCTGATGTTCGCTCATCAAAGGATTGATCACCAGATTCAGGTCACCGTTCATTACATCGGCCAACTTATACACAGTCAGGTTGATGCGATGATCTGTCACCCGCCCTTGCGGGTAGTTATAGGTGCGAATACGCTCCGAACGATCACCACTACCCACCAGGTTGCGCCGCTGCTCAGCAATTTCTGACGATTGTTTTGCCTGCGCGCTGCTCAACAGTTTGGATGCCAGCAAGGTCATCGCTTTGGCTCTGTTTTTATGCTGCGAACGTTCGTCCTGACACTCCACAACTAGGCCCGTGGGCAAATGAGTAATACGAATAGCAGAATCGGTTTTATTTACATGTTGTCCACCCGCGCCTGATGCTCTGTAGGTATCAATACGCAAGTCAGCTTTATTGATTTCTTCAGCACGAACCTCATCAAGCTCAGGCATCACGGCTACGGTACAAGCCGAAGTATGAATTCTGCCTTGGGATTCAGTATCGGGAACACGTTGCACCCGGTGCGCACCAGATTCAAATTTCAAGCGCGAATACACGCCCTGACCAATGACACGACAAATAATTTCTTTATAACCGCCGTGCTCACCTTCATGCTCGCTGACAACCTCTACGCGCCAGCCACTTTCCTCGGCATAACGTAAATACATACGAAACAAGTCACCCGAAAAAATAGCCGCCTCATCTCCGCCCGTCCCGGCACGTATTTCAAGAAACACATTACGGACATCGTTGGGGTCTTTGGGCAACATCAATTTCTGGAGCTCAAGGTTCAGATGTTCAAGCGCTTCGCTGCACTTTTTATATTCCTCTTCGCCCATGGCGCGCATGTCTGGATCAGCGTCTTGCTGCAATAATTTTGCTTCTTTGAGGTCATCCAGCGCCTGCTGATACACACCATAACACTGCACCACCGGTTCCAATTCGGAATATTCAATCGAATATTTACGAAAACGGGTTTGATCTGAAATCACCCCCGCATCACTGAGCAAGGCGGATAACTCCTGATAACGATCGGCCAGGTTATCCAACTTTAGTTTTATCGATTCTTTCATTAATTCACATTTTCTATTAAACGGTTAATTGTCTTTATCATCATCAACGGCATCCGTGCCGAACAAGACAGGTGCCCACGCCAACAAATCGTCTCGACCTTCGACACCGGCCTGTTTTAATGCTTTGCTGGGGTGGTGCATAATTTTATTCGCTAATTTGTGCGCAAAATGAGCAAGCACCTCCTCAGGATTTGTCCCTGAACGCAAGTCCATGAGGGCTTTATCAAGTTCATTCTGTTTCAAGGCATCAATCTTTTGTCGGTACGTCTTCAGGGTATCGACCGCATCGCGCTCCCGCAAACCCTGCAAGTAGTGTACTACACGATTTTCAATAATGGCTTCTGCCTGGACTGCGGCATCGTGACGGGATTGCATGTTCTCTGCAATCACACCCTGCAAATCATCGATGGTATACAAGTAAACGTCCGCCAGCTCCCCTGCTTGTGGCTCAATATCACGTGGCACAGCCAAGTCCACCATAAACATAGGTTTATGCTTGCGCAGCTTTAAAGCGGACTCGACCGTCCCCTTCCCCAGAATAGGAAGGGGGCTGGCCGTGGATGAAATCACAATGTCCGCTTCATGAAGATGCTGGGACAAGGCTTCGAGGGTAAATCCCTGGCCGCCAAAACGCTGAGCCAATTCTTGCGCCCGCTCCAAAGTACGGTTGGCAACCATCATGCGGGACACACCGTGTTGACTTAAATGACGCGCAACCAGCTCTATCATATCGCCGGCACCAATTAAAAGTGCCGTGGCTTGTTTCAAATCGCTGAAAATATGTTTGGCCAGCGTCGTGGCCGCATAAGCGACAGACACTGGGTTTTGACCAATATCCGTTTCACTGCGCACCTGTTTGGCGACAGCAAAGGCTTGCTGAAACAGGCGATTGAGTTGGGCGCCCACGGCCCCCTGCTGTCGGGCCTGGTTAAATGCCGTTTTCATTTGCCCCAATATTTGCGGCTCGCCAAGCACCATTGAATCCAAACCGCTAGCCACCCTTAAGGCATGACGGACTGCCTGTTTTTCGCGTAAGAAATAGGTACATTGACTCAAGTCAGCCACTGACAAGTGATGGTAATGCGCCAACCAATTCAGAACATCATCATCTATAACTGACGTAGTGTGGGCACAATAAAGCTCGGTACGATTACAGGTAGAAAGAATGGCAAGCTCGGTCAAATTTGTTTGTTCTAATGCCGAGCGCAACGCCAAAGACACCGACTCCGTAGAAAAAGAAACTTTTTCTCGCAAATCAATGGGAGCAGTTCTATGATTGATGCCAATTGTCAAAAGCGCCATATAACCAGTTTCTTGCAACGAGGGTCGGATTTTGCGCCAATTGCCATTTAAATTCAAACCAACTACGCAAATGTCACTGGCCACTTTTCGTCATACGTGCATGGCTATACATAAAAGACCCTACATTAAAGGAACACAAATCGCACTCATGGACAGCATAGGAAATTCCTTGATACTCTGCCGGCAACATCATTAACAATTCATTTTTTTGCACACCTGAAACCTTTCATCAGCCTGCTAGACTGAATGTGCAAACAACCAGGCGGCATGCTTTAGCACATTCAATAGTGGTGACTCCAAAAACTCACGATGGATTTATGCATTTGACCTCATTTCGTTTTTCATCCTACCGGCTATTGATCAGCTCCTTGCTCCTGTGCGCCGGTGGTTGCGCTCAGCTTTCTGCGCCCCCCGCAATGACCGAAGCCCAAAGCCCCACCACAAGCAAACAGTTACCTGGCGAAACACTGCAAGCTTCGAAAAAAGATAACATCGAAAATGCATCATTTAATTCAGACACCCTGTATTCACTGTTAGTGGCAGAGGTTGCCGGACACCGGGGGCGCGCTGACGTGGCGCTCACCCAATACCTGAAACAGGCACAAGTCACGCGTGATCCAAAAGTCATTGCGCGCGCCAACCGCATTGCGCGCTATATGGGCGCGCAGAAAGAAGCACTGGAAACATCATTACTCTGGATAGAAGTTGAACCTGATTCTATTGAAGCGCACCAAGTAGCTGCTCAACAATTTATTTTCTTTGGTCGTTACACCGAGGCTTTGCAGCAAATAGACATTTTGCTCACTCTATCAGACGAGATCAATTTAGACCCCTTGGTTAAAAGTTCAGCCAAATTAGATGCAACGCAACGACAAAAACTTATTCAGGACATTGCTGCGCTCGCCAAAAAACACAAGGACAATACGCCGCTTTTACTGGCGCAAGGCGTATTGTTAGAGCTTAATCTTCAAAACGATGAAGCACTTGTTGTTTTTAATCAGATCTTACAAATCAAACCTGATTCAGTACCGGCCATTATTGCCAAAGCACGTTTGCTGCTTAAAACAAAACAAACCGAGCCCGCAAAAGACTTGCTGGCCAAGGCAGTCAAATCACATCCCGATCACGTTCAATTACAACTTTTTTATGCCCAGCTGTTGATTAAAACCGGAAAAATAAAACAAGCCGAAAAACAATTAAAAATCCTTGAGAAGAAAAGTGAAGGTGATGAACAGTTACTGTTATTAATAGCAACACTCTACCTTGAGAATAATTTAACCGGACAAGCGAGTGCTTATTTAGAACGCTTGATGGACAGCGAAGATTTCAGCAACGAAGCACATTTTTACCAAGCGCTCATTGATGAACGCAACCAAAAATTTGACAGCGCACTGGAGCATCTTGAGCAGGTAAAACCCAGTCAAAATTTTGTTGAAGCACGTATACGCATTGCCAGCATTCTGGACAAAATGAACAAGCCCAAAGAAGCCTTACTTTCTCTTGCCAATGATAGAAAGAATTTTCCGCAATTAAGCCCCATATTGTTTCTGGCCGAGAGTGAATTGCTCTGTGGCCGCAAACAATACCAGGCCTGTTATTCCTTGCTGGAAGTGGCGCTAAAAACACACCCGGATAATGCACAAATTTTATATGCCAAAGCCATGGCAGCAGAAAAAATCAATCGTTTTGATATGATGGAACAGGATCTGCTGACCTTGATTAACAAAAATCCGAAAAACGCGGCTGCGCTTAATGCATTGGGTTATTCACTGGCAGATCGTACCCAACGCTTTGATGAAGCGCTGACCTATATTACCCGAGCTTATGCGCTTTCTCCTAAAGACGCTGCCATCATTGACAGCCTGGGCTGGGTACACTACCGCCTGGGCAATCACAAGGAAGCTCTGAAATACCTGAAAATGGCCTACGAGATGACAGCAGACCATGAGATTGCCGCCCATTTAGGCGAAGTACTGTGGGTGACAGGTCAACACGAAGAAGCAAAAAAAATCTGGCAAAAAGCCCTAAAAAGCAATCCACAAAGTCCCTATATTCAGTCCGTTATGAAACGTTTCCCGGGCTGACATGCGAGCACTGCTTATATTTTTGATGGTGGTTTTTCTCGCTGCGTGTGCCCAATACAAACCACAGACATCCATACAGAAAGACGCGGCTGCGATCCAGACCAAATGGGCGCAACACCTCAGGGATCTTGACAACATAAAACACTGGGAGTTAAGCGGAAGAATCGGTTTCCGTAGCTCTGGCAATGCTCACAGTGCCAGCATAGTTTGGCAGCAAAAAAACGAACGTTTTAACATTCAACTCAGCGGACCGCTGGGACAGGGCTCTATGCGACTTGCCGGGAACACCAAGCACATGACCCTTCAACGAGGTCTGGAATTGGTTAGATCCAATGCACCACAACAACTACTCAATCAGGAGTTAGGCGTATTCCTTCCCCTGACCCAAGCCCGTCATTGGGTAGCAGGTCACCCGGGCAAAATGTCATCAGCGTTCTCTATTTCACAGCTGGACAACAATGGCAATTTGCTTTACTTCGAATCAGAAGGTTGGGAAATTTCTTATCAGGATTATCGCACCATCAACACAATGCCAATGCCGCACAAAATCATTCTTCAGAATAAACACGATAAAATCACGCTTATTATTAAAAGCTGGAGAATTTATTAAATGCTCTCCCGTTCGATCACCGTTCCGGCACCGGCGAAGCTTAACTTGTTTTTACATATCACCGGACAAAGGGCCGATGGTTATCACACGTTACAAACTGTTTTTCAGCTCATTGATTTTTGCGATCAACTCACCATCACACCCTTGCAATCCGGTGAGTTGCGACTCACCACAAAAAACATGCCCGAACCACTGGAATACACCAACAACCTGGTTTGGCGTGCAGCACAGCTTTTAAAACAAGCCAGCGCGTGTCCCTATGGCGCAGACCTCCTGTTGGAAAAACGAATTCCGGCGGGCGGTGGTCTCGGGGGCGGATCGTCCGATGCGGCATCAACGCTCGTCACATTAAATACGCTGTGGGAAACCGGCTTGACAATACAAGAACTCGCGGCCTTGGGTTTGAAACTCGGCGCTGATGTACCGGTATTTATATACGGTAAAAACGCCTGGGCTGAAGGCATCGGCGAATGTCTTCAGCCTGTTTCACTCCCCAAACACTGGTTTTTAGTGATTGTTCCGCCTTGTCATGTAGAAACTGCCAAAATTTTTCGACACAAAGATTTGACAAGAAACGCCAAGGACATCACAATGGCCGCCTTTCTCACCGAGGGTGGGAAAAACGACTGTGAAGATGTGGTTCGAAGGCTTTATCCAGCGGTCAATGAGACCATGGAATTGCTGGAACATTTGGCTTACAAGCCGAAGATGACAGGCACAGGTGCATGTGTTTTCAGCACCTTTACTGATCAGTTTCATGCATCAGAAGCGCTCAATGCACTTAAGACAATAAATCCTGCTATTAATGGTTTTATTGCTCAAGGAACAAACATTTCACTTTTACATGAAAAGTTAAACCTTGAATCGTAGATTGGTAACAAATAGAACTATACTTTTCATCGCATTTTAAGGACTTTTTTCTTGGGCCGTCGCCAAGCGGTAAGGCACTAGGTTTTGATCCTAGCATGCGGAGGTTCGAATCCTCCCGGCCCAGCCATCTCCCCCAATTGCCGCAAATACACGCACCAAAGGTAACCTGATCATGTCAAAATTAGTGGTCTTTACTGGCAATGCCAATCCGTCTCTTACAGAAAGAGTGGTGAATCATCTGCATTTACCCTTGGGTAACGCATCGGTCTCCAAATTCAGTGATGGTGAAATCAACGTCGAAATCAACGAAAATGTGCGCGGCAAAGATGTATTTATTCTGCAATCCACGTGCACGCCCACGAATGATAACCTGATGGAGCTGGTCATTATGGCCGATGCAATCCGTCGCTCATCGGCCAGCCGTATTACCGCTGTGATTCCTTATTTTGGTTATGCCCGTCAGGATAGACGCGTACGCTCCGCTCGTGTCGCCATTTCCGCCAGGGTTGTCGCTGACATGCTTACTGCGGTAGGAATCAATCGTGTTCTCACGGTTGATTTACACGCTGATCAGATTCAAGGTTTTTTTGATATCCCGGTTGATAACGTTTACGGCTCCTCTGTGCTTATTCGTGATATACAGCATCAGAATTATGACGATCTGATTGTGGTATCTCCTGATGTGGGTGGTGTGGTACGTGCCCGCGCTATCGCCAAACACTTGAGTGATGCTGATTTGGCCATTATCGATAAAAGACGGCCCAAAGCTAATCAGTCCCAGGTTATGCATATTATTGGTGACGTAGAAGGTCGCACCTGTATTGTTGTAGATGACATGGTGGATACAGCGGGTACGCTTTGCAAAGCGGCCGAAGCGCTCAAGGATCATGGTGCCAAACGTGTGGTAGCTTACTGCACCCACCCGGTGTTATCAGGCAATGCGCTGGTCAATATCGAAAACTCTAATCTTGATGAGTTAGTGGTGACAGATACCATCCCACTCTCTCCCGCAGCGCAAGCATTGGGCAAAATACGTCAGCTGAGTATATCCGCCGTGCTGGCAGAAACTGTTCGTCGAATTAACAACGAGGAATCACTGAGTGCCATGTTTGATCATCCTTTTGGTTACTGACAGATCAACATTAAAGCACTTTACTACCAGAATAAATGCCAGAATACGCTGGCTTTAACCGTCCCCAAACATGGTCGCGAGTTTGGGGGCTTAACACTAAAGGAGTCAAAGATGTCTTCTCAATTTGAATTAAATCTAGAAAATCGAAGCTTGCAGGGCAAAGGTGCGAGCCGCCGCCTGCGTCGATTAGAGAAAAAAGTGCCTGGTATTCTGTATGGTGGCGATCAAGCGCCACTAATGATCAGTATACTGTCCAAAGATCTTGAAAAATCTCTTCAGCACGAGGCCTTTTTCACGCATATTTTAACTCTCAATATTGATGGTCAAGCACATCAAGCCGTAATCAAGGCGCTACAACGTCATCCCGCTAAAAACTTCCCCTTGCATGTCGACTTCCAGCGGGTAGATGCTCATCATAAAATCCATATGCATGTCCCCCTGCACTACATCAATCAAACAACATGCATAGGCGTCAAACAGGGAGGCGGCATTATTTCTCATAACTTAAGTGAAGTTGAAGTTACATGCCTGCCCTCAAACCTGCCTGAATACATTGAAGTTGACATGCTCAATGTCTCTCTAGGCCAAACACTGCACCTGTCAGACCTGAAAATTCCTGCAGGTGTTGAGTTGCTTGCGCTCGCCCAAGGCGCTGATCACGATCTTCCTGTCTGTAACGTGCATGCGCCACGTGGCGCCAGCAGTGAAGACGAGAGCACGAGCACAACTGAGCCAGAATCCGGCAACGAGTAACATCATACCGATCGCTGGAGTTCATCATTGAAATCCATGCCAATCAAGCTAATCGTGGGCCTGGGTAATCCAGGCCCCGAATACGAACAAACACGCCATAACGCAGGAAGCTGGTTAGTGCATGCCATGATAATCCAGCATGGCTCAAAGCTCTCTGCCGACAAAAAATTTCATGGTCATAGTAGTAAAATTAAATTTTCGGATAGTGACGTCCATTTTTTATTACCCAATACTTACATGAACCGCAGCGGCATGGCGGTCAGTGCCATGAGCACATTCTATAAAATCCAAGCGGAAGAAATTCTTATAGTTCACGATGAGCTGGATCTTGAGCCTGGCAAAGTGCGGATAAAATTGGGCGGTGGTCATGGAGGACACAATGGATTACGTGACATCATTGCCGCTCTGGGTACACCAAATTTCTATCGCCTAAGAATTGGTATTGGCCACCCAGGTGATAAAAATCGGGTTGTGGATTATGTGCTAGGAAAACCAAGCACCCTGGATCGTCAGCGCATTGATGAAGCCATTGCAGAGAGCATTCGGCATATGGATCAGATTATCCGTGGTGAGATCAACACTGTAATGAACACCTTACACAAATTGACATAAGAGCCGGACAAAATAGAAAAATCATCTGGCACAAATTATATGTAAGCAGCAACACCTTCAGGCATATCGTCTTCACTTTGTTTAGAGAACAAAATAATGGGATTCAAATGTGGCATTGTTGGCCTACCTAATGTTGGCAAATCAACACTTTTTAACGCATTGACAAAAGCAGGGATCGCAGCAGAAAACTTTCCGTTCTGCACAATCGAACCTAATACAGGCATCGTCCATATGCCGGATAAGCGCCTTACTGAATTAGCTGCCATTGTGCACCCGGAGCGTGTAATTCCCACCACGATGGAATTTGTTGATATCGCCGGCTTGGTTGCTGGTGCCTCAAAAGGTGAAGGACTCGGTAACAAATTTCTGGCCAACATCCGAGAAACAGACGCCATAGCCCATGTCGTACGTTGTTTCGAGAATGAAAATATCATTCACGTTGTTGGCAAAGTTGACCCGCTCAACGACATCGAAATCATCAACACCGAACTCGCACTTGCCGACCTGGAAACAGTGGATAAAGCCTTATTAAAAGCTTCCAAACTGGCACGCACTGGAGAAAAAGAAAGCAAAAAACTGCTTACCTTGCTCGAAAAATTAAAAATCACTCTCAATGAAGCGAAACAGCTTCGCACACTTGTCCTTTCAGACGATGAATTGTTTCTGCTAAAACCACTTCACCTGCTGACACTCAAACCCGTAATGTATGTCGCCAATGTCAACGATCATGGATTCACAGACAATCCCTACCTTGACGTGGTAAGAAAACTCGCCGAATCAGAACACGCTGCCATTGTGTCTATTTGTGCAAGCATAGAATCTGAAATTGCCGAACTGGATGAAGACGAGAAAAATGATTTTCTAAGTGATCTTGGCATGGATGAACCCGGCTTAAACCGTGTAATCAGGGCGGGTTACCAATTGTTAGGTTTACAGACCTACTTTACAGCCGGAGTAAAAGAAGTACGCGCCTGGACTATTGCAATCGGCTCTACAGCGCCACAAGCAGCAGGTGTTATTCACAGCGACTTTGAAAAAGGCTTTATTCGCGCCGAAGTAACTGCCTATGACGACTTTATTACTTATAAAGGCGAACAAGGCGCCAAGGAAGCCGGTCGGTGGCGCCTAGAAGGCAAGGACTACATCGTTAAAGATGGTGACGTGATCCATTTCAGGTTTAATGTCTAAATAACTGAAACAGCCTGGTCTGACGTTTCCGAGCAGAATAATGTCAGACTAATGGACTGATCTGAGCAAGATAACCAGAAAATGATCCAGTAAAAGTGCCATGAACAAAGCCATTAAGTACACAATGGAAAAACCAAAGGTTGCCATGGCGTGCTGATCACCTTCAGCGCGATAGAGTTTGAATGCATGGTAAATAAACATCAGTCCCAGAATTAATGCTGACACCAAATAGAGCAAACCGCTCATATGAATCACAAAAGGCAGCAGTGATACAGAAAGCAGCATAAAGGTGTAGAGCAAAATTTGTTGTTTTGTAAAATCAATCCCGTGTGTTACAGGCAACATAGGCAATCTGGCATCGGCGTAATCATTACGGCGTTTGATAGCCAATGCCCAGAAATGTGGCGGTGTCCAGATAAAAATAATCAGAAACAATACCAATGCCTCAATGCTCACCTCGCCCGTCACGGCAGCCCACCCCAGCACAGGAGGTGCCGCACCCGCAGCTCCACCCAGCACGATATTATGCGGCGTCGCTCGCTTCAGAAACATGGTGTAGATAACTGCATAACCAATCATTGAAAACAGCGTTAATCCTGCCGTCAAAATATTCACGCAGGTCGTCAGAATGACCATTGAAGCCAGCGCCAATACCAATGCAAAGATCAGCGCTTGTTCGGAACTCATTCCACCCGTTGGCAGAGGTCTGTTTTTGGTTCTGTCCATGATGGCATCTATTTTCTGATCAACCACATGATTAATAGCCGCGCCACTGGCAGCGCCCAGACCAATGCCCAGTGTACCAAAAATAATCGCTACCCAGTTCACCGCGCCTTCTGTGGCCAGCATCATGCCAACAATCGCTGTAAAAACGATGAGCAAGACAACATTCGGCTTACATAGCTCAAGGTAACTTTTCCACGAGGCTTTGCCTCGGAGCTCTACATACACTTCAGACATTGACGTATCATCCTGATTTTTTGCCATAAAAACAGCATAAAAACATTTTTATCTAATTATGCGCGTTGATAACAACAAATAATTAACCGTAACCACCGACAGTAACAACAACGCTGCAACGCCATTATGCGCAACGGCCACCGGAACAGGCAATCCAAGTAATACATTCGATACACCCAACAATACTTGTAGTAGCAGTAACATGAGCATAACAACGGCAGTAATCCTAACATTTTTTGATCTGGACGTAATCATCAACACTAGAGAAAGTGACCCTACAATAATCAGGGTTAAAAGTGCGCCGATCCGATGACTCAGGTGAACAGCCATACCAGCCGCATTCGATAACACCCCTCCTTCATAATTTTTGCCTGGTTCATGCTGCACATGATGCAGTGTAAATGCCTCGGAAAAGTTGGCATCTGGCAACCACTGCCCCTGACACGTCGGGAAATCCCAGCAGTGAAGCGCCGCATAATTGGTACTGGTCCAACCACCCAGGAAAATCTGGCCATAAACAACCAACAGCGCTAATAACGCGCACATTTTCAAGGCTGGCGGCACACTCATGTCCACAGAGGCGCGTAAGTCCGGAAGTACATCAGCTCTCATGGTCATTAACCAAAGCAATAACAAGGTCAACATACCGGATAAAAGATGCAGCGTCACAATGACAGGTTTAAGCAACAGTGTGACGGTCCACATACCGAGCAAGCCCTGAAATACAACCAAAACCAGAAGCAAAAAGGGTAAGACCTTTTGTTGCGAAATCTCTTTCCTGTTTAACCACGCCGTCACTGATAGAGATAAAATCAGAAAACCTAGAAAACTTGCGAAATACCTATGCAGCATCTCCTTCCACGCTTTATCAGTTTCTACCGGGCGATGAGGAAAAACAGAATTTGCTTTGTCGATTTCCATAGCAGATACGGGCACGGAAATCTTTCCATAACAACCAGGCCAATCAGGGCAGCCCAAGCCGGCATTGGATAAACGAACATAAGCACCCAGGGTGATCACAACAAAAGCAATCAGTGTCGCAAAAAAAGACAATCCCTTAAATAACTTACTAAAGGTCATTAACTACTACCTACCTTGGAAAACTTGAGCAAACGATCAAGATCCTTAAGTACTTTCTTGCCCTCAGTACCGGGGGAATAATACATCATGACATTGGCCAGAGGATCAACAAGGAATACAGAAAAATCGTCAATAGTTCCTTCCGGCTTGAGAGCATGAATAAAAGACTCACCACCCGTCCCGTTTTCTGTGCTGAATGCAACAAGCCCATGATGCTGCTCTTTTATCAAGGACTGTAATGTACTTGCATCAGATACGTTGGTTGTAAGCATAAAACGCTGCACGCGTTGACGGTCAACAGCAAATGCCAAACGTACCTGGCGCATCATCACCAAACTATCCTGGCATAGCTGCTTGCACTGAGATGGACCAACAAGAAGCAATGACCATTTCCCCAT
The DNA here is from genome assembly GCA_036802845.1 of Pseudomonadales bacterium. GTDB lineage: Bacteria > Pseudomonadota > Gammaproteobacteria > Pseudomonadales > UBA3067 > DAIRVL01. The sequence continues at coordinate 22,852 of DAIRVL010000014.1, forward strand.
GAACTGCTCACGTTTAACGGCACTACCATCCAGACCTGGCATCATAAACTCGGGTAAAGGACGAACAGGAGAAAGCAACTGCCCCTGACTTCGACCTGTCTTAAAAAACAGCATATCACCCGAATAATACGTGTACCACGATAATAAATAGGGACCGCCGAACAAGATCAGCATGACCAGCAAAGGATTTATGCGTCTTTTTGTTTTTAAATTTACGTCTTTATTGCTCACTTCCAACATGATTACTACCTTTAACGAAGTAAAGAACTCACGCTCAAACAACATTACTCATTTTTATCGTCTCTCTTTTTAAAACAAGCGTACACAGACAGCAGCAAAGCAAAAAATGAAAAAGCAAACCACTGTATTGCATAGGCGTAATGCATCGTTATTTTACTGTCGTCAACTTTTATCCCGCTCTGAATCAATCCTTGCTCACTACCTTGATTCAATTCCAGCACCCAAGGTAACACGGGAAATAAAACAGCCTGCTGAATCCGTTCAATATCAAGGTATAAGCGAACATTTTGCTCGCTATCTTCTTGCGTCGAAATAAACATCGGTTTAGCTCTAGGTGCCACAAGATGACCTTTTAAGTGCAATTCATTAGCACGAGTACTTATTTCAGGAAGAATACGCCGATCACCTTTGGCTGAGATCCAGCCACGATTAACCAGCACCACCTTATTTATTCCGTTTAATTTAAAAGGTGTAATAACGTGATAACCAGCCTGCCCCTCGTACACGACGCTATCGAGAAAAAAAGTTTTGTCCGATAGATAAGCGCCTGTCGCCGACACTTCCCGGAACTGACTATTCGATACATCATCACTATTAAGAGAAAGTGCGGGTAATTCTGTATTCCTGATTATGTTTTGTAGAATGGCTTCTTTTTCATTTGCCCGTTCCAACTGCCAAATACCCAGCGCAAGACAAGTACACACCAGCGTAATACCCAACGCAAATAAAGACTTGGTAGGCGAGAAAAAATATTTATCGGAAAATTTAATTGAATTAACCTCACAGACTAGCGCTGGCTGATGGCCTGATCATTTCTGCCAGTGTATAGTGGCAAGTTCAAATGTGCTTTTGAGATCTTAACGTGTACAAAATCGTTTTGCTTATAAATCTTATTCTGGTTCTGGTGAGCCTTTTCTCAAGCGCCTTCTTTTTAGCAAAAGATAAAGGTGATCAAAAGAGAATGTTCACCTCGCTGGCGCTCAGGGTTACCTTATCAGTGACGCTGCTTGTACTTGTGATAAGCGGCTACCTGATGGGCTGGATAACACCCCATGCTTGAATTGTTTTCCATGTTTTTTAATCAGGATTTGAATCGTAAAGTAAGCATTCAAGACTAGCAGGCCGTATAAATAGAAAAGCCGGTATACCACCTGGGCGTGTATACCGGCTGGATAATTCAAACGAAAATCACATCCAGTACACAAACAAATACAATCCCAACCAAACAACGTCAACAAAGTGCCAATACCATGCAACACCTTCAAAGGCAAAATGTTTCTCGGGTGTAAAATGTCCTTTAATACTTCTCATTAAAATCACAAATAGCATAATGGTTCCCATCGTCACATGAAAACCATGAAAACCGGTTAACATATAAAAGGTTGAACCATAAATTCCCGATTGAAGTTTCAGATCCATTTCACTGTAAGCATGATGATACTCATAGACTTGTAATATAAAAAATGCCACACCCAACGCTACAGTCAGTATCAAACCAAGTATTAATGACTTCCGGTTATTATTTTTCAAACCATGATGCGCCCACGTGACAGTCACGCCACTCGTTAGCAAAATGATTGTATTGATCAAGGGAATGCCTAATGCACCCATAGCTTCTTTGGGAGGCGTATAACCAGTTGCATCGGGCAAGGCTAATAAAGGCCAGTGTGCTGCAAAATCTGGCCAAAGAAGATTTGACGACCCCAAATGTCCTTCTCCTCCCAGCCATGGCAAGGCAATAGCGCGTACATAAAATAAGGAGCCGAAAAGCGCCGCAAAGAAAAATACTTCGGAAACAATGAACCAGATCATTCCTTGTCTAAATGACGCATCAACCTTGCTGTTATATTTATCAGAAAGACTTTCGCCAATAACACTTGAAAACCAACCGAAAAAAAGAAAACCCAAAAGTCCCAAGCCTACTGCACTGATAAACGGACCAACAGAAACACCATTCACCCAAAATGCAAAACCAAAAAACAGCGTAAAAAGAGCCACAGCACCGATAATCGGCCACTGACTGTTTTCTGGAACATAATAGTGCTGATTACTTTCACTCATTTTACAAACTTCCTTTTAACGTCGTTAAATTATAATGATTTGTTAGCGCACACCTGAAAAATCATTACCTTCCTTTGCTTTCATTAATGTATAGGAAAGGGTGAGCGATTGAATATCCTGAGGGAAGTCTTTATCAAGATAGAATCGTAATTCCATATTTTTCTCTTCCCCAGGCGCCAAAGTTTGCTGCTGAAAACAAAAACATTCGATTTTCTTTAGATGCTCGGTCCCCCACCATGGAGTAATACTGGGAACCGCTTGTGTAAGCAAAGGTGTAGTGCCGGAATTTTTCACGACATAATTTAATGTAGCAATCTCACCCAGTTTTAGTTTTATACTTGGCGTCAGCGAATGAAACTCTGTTACCACTCCTTTCAAACTGTCATGGATAGTTGAATCAAATTCAACTTTAATCTCCCTACCCGCTACGACCTGCGACTTTTCTTTATCTACGTATGCGTCTTTCTCATCAGCCGATGAAACACGTTCGCTTTTCTGAATTTGATTAATTCCGGCCAATTCACAGTACCAACTGTACAAAGGAGACATTGCAAACGCCAAACCAAACATTAAGACCGGAATGACGCCAACGAATAAAATCAAATGCCTTTTAATACCCACCTGCCATACTCACCTGTTCAAGCCTACCGCTCTAATTAATGCATCATAACAAACAGGGGCCAGAAGAAGCCAAAGATTGCAATGAGCGCAAATGTTGCTACCAACAAAGTATTCCTTCGTTTTTTTTTCTGTTCACTGTCCAGCTGTTTTTGATTCATCTCTGTCATTATCCAGAATCAGTCAGGTCTTTTTCGCAAATAATACCTTGTAAAAAAGACCCTGCTTTTATCTCACTACCGGTGGCACAGTAAAGCTATGATGAGGCGGCGGAGAGGGCAATGTCCATTCAAGTCCTGGAGTGCCAATCATTGATCCTTCCCATACTTTATTGTCAGCTTTTTTTCCACCCTTCACTGTTTGAATGATGATATAGAGAAACAGCAAATGTGATAATCCGAAAATAAATCCACCAATACTTGAAATAACATTGAACTCTGTATATTGAATGTTGTAATCAACTATACGACGTGGCATACCAGCAAGCCCGAGGAAATGCTGAGGAAAGAAGGTAAGGTTGAAGCCGATCGTAGTCCACCAGAAAAAAATCTTACCCAATTTTTCGTCATACATATGTCCCGTCCACTTGGGCAACCAATAAAACACGCCGGCATAAAGACCAAATAATGCACCGGGAATCAAGGCATAGTGGAAGTGCGCCACTACAAAGTAAGTATCGTGATACTGTAAAT
>DAIRVL010000015.1:0-13690 GCA_036802845.1 Pseudomonadales bacterium
GTATTGCCTCCCTGATTTATTTTGAAGTGAGTGGGTATGCTGCAAAAAACACCAGAATTTTTCCGACAGTGCGCAGGTCCAGGTTTTTTTGTGTTATATCTGTTAATAAATACGCTTTCTGCGGCACTCGCCAATGATGCTGACATAGCAGCAATAACCTTAAAGAATGTTATACCCGACGCAAAAAAAATATGGATAGCAGAAAATATTATCCAGAACGGCATGCCAATGAGTATTTTAAGTTTTAGTGTTGAGGCATCACTCGGCGAAGTAGAAAACTTTTATAAAAAACGCCAGGCAGGAGCGCCGGTTTATATTGAACACACAAGAGAAAGTTCAGTTGTGGCTTATCAGGAGGACGATTGTTTTTTTTCAATTCGTTTAAAAGAAGAGAAAAACACGTTTTCCCAGAGGACTGTCACGCAGGGACAAATTGTGGCTACTCGCCTGGATACGGTGCCGACTATTGTTGCTGACAGTCAAATGGATATACCCCTATTGCCAAGCAGCAAAGTTATCAGCCGAATGGAATCTGACGAAAACAATACCCATGCAGTTACGCTTTTGCTCAGTAATCATTATTCCAAAGAAGCCAATTACCGGTATTTTAATAAAGAACTTGAGCAAGAGGGTTGGCAGAAAACGTCTGAAACAGGCACATCAAATTCATTGGCCAGTTACAAAATTACCTATGTATTGGGTTTGCAAAGTATGCAGATCACGTTATTTCCTTTACAAAACTCATTGGCCGAACGTACCGGAATTCTTGTACATTGGCTCAAATAATAAAATTTCACATCGGAGTTTTACGTACAGATGATAAAAAATAATACAGGGCTGTTGCTTAAACGCATGGCTTACAAGGGCAGTGCTATGACGGAATACGCGATTGTTTTAACTGTTCTCTCGCTGGTTTTTTATCTGGTTATTATTCAAGGATTGCCTGCTACAAATTCGAGTGCGGGCGCGCCTGCGTTAACTCAGGTGCTGGCAACGCATGAACGGCAATTTATTAACACATTGGCTCTTCCTTAATTGAATTGACTGTGACTGTAAAAAACTACTGGATGTAGAGAATAAATAATGAATACAACACGTATTATGCTAGTTTTACTGGTCGGAGCTGCCGTAGCGGGTTTTGCCGGCTGGTATTTGTCAAACCGTTACATAAAAGATTCGCTTGAAAACTATAAACAACAAGTTGATGCGGGCCAGGAGAAAATAAAAGTGGTCGTGGCCGCTACGGATCTGCCGGTAGGTGTCAGTATCAATGCCTCCAACGCCGTGTTACGTGAGATGCCCAAAGCTTATGTGCATCATGATGCAATTACCGAAAAAACCTTTGACACCATCAACGGACGCCAATTGTTGTATCCATTAGCGTCGGGGGATCCTGTTCTTGTTGCGCATGTTTCTCTGTCTCAATACCGCAGTTTTTCTGATGTTATCCCTAAGGGAATGCAGGCGCTGACAATTCCCATAGACAGCCAGAATTCTATATCGGGTTTTCTGGCGCCAGGAAATTTTATTGATTTATTGTTAACGACACGTTTAGGCAGTGGATCGCAAACAACACAGCTATTAACTGCGGTAAAAGTTATTGCTACAGGCAGAAACATTGATAATGGTTTGGCACCCACACAAAAATACGATGAAATCACCTTGAGTGTTTCGCATCTTGATGCAACGAGAGTCACCCACGCGCTGAGCATTGGTCGAATTACAGTGGTGCTGCGAACGCAGGATGATATGTCAACATCAGAAAAAATTACGATCAATGAAAGTAATCTGTTAGGTATTAAAGAGCAGCCAAAAATTGTTCCAGTTAAAACAAGAGAATTCGAAGTAATCAAAGGAGGCAAGTGATGCAATCAATTCCTGTTATAAGCAGTGCTACAAAAGGTCTGGGACGATTTGTTTTATTATTTTATTTTGTCATGGCATCGGTTTCAGTCTGGGCTGAAAACGGCGATGAAAATGCAGAAATTCTTACCTTTGTCTCGGGTACGACAAAAGTCATTGAGTATGACAATATTTTACGCGTATCGATTGGGCATCCAGATATTCTGAACGTTAAAAAAATAAGCGCCAATAAACTGCTTTTTACCGCTTTAAAGCCGGGCATCACTGATCTGCGTCTTTGGGCTGGGGATAACAGAGACAAACAATACATCGTAAAGGTGACCAATCCCTGGATGCAGACGCTTGAAACGGCACAAAGTATTGTGCGCGATATTGAAGGCGTGAACGTCAGAGAAAGTAAGGGTGTGGTTTTTATTGAAGGACGTTTGTTCAGAGAACGTGATGCGCATATTTTGAATGATCTAAAAAAGAAACTGAGCAATGAAATTAATCAGGGTTATGTTGTTTTTCGCGTTGAAGACCCGGGTGTGAATTTAAAAGCCATGATCATGCTTGATGTTAAAGTGCTCGAAGTTCGACGTAATAATCTGAAAGATGTGGGTGTTGAGTGGTCTCGCTTCTTTAATGGCCCATTCTATGAAGTATTGGGTGAGTTTCATGGGGCAGGCAAGTTCACTAAAGCCAGTTCATTTTTTGGTTTTGGTTTAGAAGAAGGCAGCAACAATCCAGCAACAGAGATCAGCTCAACGATACGCTTGTTGCAAGAAAAAGGGCTTGCGCAAATGCTGGCACAACCCAAACTGGTCACTCGCAGTGGTTCAGCCGCTGAGTTTCTTTCCGGGGGTGAAGTGCCTATTCCTATCGTTGATCAACGAACAAATAATGTGAATGTGCAATTCAAAAAATACGGTGTATTACTCAATATTGAACCCGTGTCTGATCCAGATGGTTTTATTGCGGCAACAGTTAAAGTTGAAGTCAGTGATATCGATGATTCGGTGAAGGTGTTGGGTGTGCCCGGTTTTGTAACACGTCGAACCGAGTCTGAGGTGAATATGCGTTCTGGGCAAACGCTGGTTATTTCAGGTATGTTGAATAACAAAAACAACAAATCAATCAGTAAGGTGCCAGGTCTTGGTTCTATTCCGATTATCGGCGAACTTTTCAAAACACGTTCATTTAACCAGTCAGACACCGAATTGGTGGTTTTCGTAACGCCTTCTTTGATTGATGTTGATTCCAGACAAAATACCGATCTGATCAAGCGCGGCAAAAGCATGACCAAAGAAGCGGAAGACGACTCAAAATTCAGTATTTTTGATTAAGCAGGTAAACCATGTTTGTTTTTGATTTACTTGATCCGTACAACAATAAAACGCATTTTGAGCTTGCTGAGGGTCGTTATACCCTCGGCAAGGGTGATGGGTGCGATGTTGTTTTAAGTGATGCGCATGTGTCGAGGGAGCACGCAAGGATTACCGTCAGCGCTGAGCGTGTGGTGCTTGAAGATATGAGAAGCACAAACGGTACCTGGTACAAGGATAAGCGAATCAATGCAGCAGTGACGCTTGTTGAGGGGGATGAGATTAATTTTGGCAAACTGACGTTGCACGTTTTACAAACCCACCCGGCAGCTCCAAAAACAGATAAACGCGTAGTAAAGCCAACAGTAATGCAACCAGCGCCCGTTGCGCTGCGAGCGGTATCAAAACGCGAAAGTCAGGAAGTTCTGGAAACCAAACGTAAAATTCACGGCATGATTCTCGAATATCTCGATCTTAGAAAACGGACAAAACTACAGGAAATGTCTGAGGCTGAGTTACGCGAAGAGACTATTAAAGCCACACATGAGGTGATTGAACAACATATAACAAGTATTCCAGCGGAAATTACCAAACAGCGTCTTATTGACGAAGTGGTTGCAGAAGCCGTTGGTTTGGGGGCTCTGGAACCTTTTCTGAACGATGACTCCATTACTGAAATTATGGTCAACGGATGTGAGCAAGTCTATGTTGAGCGTAACGGCGTCATTCAGTTGACCAGTCGCCAATTCAGCAGCAATCAATCTTTGCGGGGTGTGATTGACCGCATCGTTGCACCTTTAGGTCGACGCATTGATGAAAGTTCGCCGATGGTGGATGCGCGTTTGCCCGATGGTTCACGGGTAAACGCTATTATTCCGCCGCTTGCGCTTAATGGTCCAACGATGACCATCCGCAAGTTTTCAAAACGAAAACTCGCCATGGAAGACTTGATTAATTATGGCTCGTTAGATGAAAGCATGGCCAGTTTTCTACAGGTGTGTGTTGAGACGCGTCGAAATATTGTTGTGTCCGGCGGTACGGGCTCGGGCAAAACAACCACTTTGAATATTCTGTCAAATTTTATCGACAATGATCACCGTATTATCACTATTGAAGATGCGGCCGAATTAAATCTCAATCAATCCCATGTAGTTTCGCTGGAAAGTCGTCCGGCAAATGCAGAAGGTAAAGGATTAATCAGTATTCGTGAGTTGGTAGTAAATGCACTGAGAATGCGACCTGACCGCATTATTGTGGGTGAGTGTCGTTCAGGTGAAGCACTGGATATGTTGCAGGCAATGAACACCGGTCATACGGGGTCTATGACAACGGGTCATGCGAATACACCGAGAGACTTTTTGTCCCGACTGGAAGTGATGGTGCTGATGGCAGGTATAGATTTGCCTTCTAAAGCCATCAGAGAGCAAATAGCGTCAGCGATTGATATTATTGTGCAACAAAACCGCTTGGCCGATGGAACGCGTAGAATTACTAAAATCGTTGAAGTCACTGGTATGGAAGGCGATACCATTCTTCTGCAGCCGCTGTTTGAATTCAAAAAAACGGGCTTTACTGAGGATGGAAAAATTAAAGGTTACTATACCGGTAATGGTTATGCGCCGCAGTTTTACACCGAAATGGAGGAAGCAGGTACGCCGGTTGACCGACGAATTTTCAGAACAAAAGATGAAATGCAGGATGCTAATGTGCCAGACGCCAAGGGTGACAGGAAATGATAACCCAGCCTTCGTATTTGCTCACGGTCGGCATTATTACGCTTGCGGCTTCATTGGGGGGCGTGGTGTTTTGTTTGGTTGTTTATCAAATTTCTGATATTTACCGACGTAATTTTTTGCGAAATATGGATAGGGGTTTGCAGGATATATTTCTGTATATGGATCCGAAACAATTACTCCAGGCCTTGTTACTGCTGCTTATTCTTATTGTTCCCCTGTCGCTCTATCTTCTTAATTTAACAATCACGGTATTTCTTGTGGTCTCGATATTGCTTGCACCGCGTCTGGTAATGATGTATTTGCTTAAAAAACGCCAAAAACTTTTTGCTGAACAGCTACCCGATACGCTAGTGGCTTTAGCCACGGCCATGCGTTCGGGTTTGAGTTTGGTGCAAGCGATGCAACAGGTTGTTAAAAATCAACCGGCACCTATTTCGCAAGAATTTGCGCAGGTTTTAATTGAATATCGTGTAGGACAGGATCTGGTTGATTCTCTTGTTGCTCTTCAGACTCGCATTCCCCGGGAAGAACTGATTCTGGTCAATTCAGCCATTATGATTGCACGCAGAGTTGGTGGAAATTTATCTGAAACGTTCGAGTCGCTCGCCGACACCATACGTGAAAAAATGAAAATAGAAGGCCGTATTGAAGCCTTAACCGCCATGGGTAGAGCTCAAGGTTGGTTGGCCATTTTCTTCCCCATCATTATGGGTTACACCTTTTATAAACTGGAACCTGTTGCCATGTTAAAACTATTCACAACCTTGGGCGGGTGGATCTGGTTAAGCATTATGTTGGTCATGGTTGTATTCGCCGCTTTTTTAATTCGCAAGATTGTAAATATCGATGTTTGACAATGCCTTTGTTTTATTTACCAGTAGTGTCTTAATTGTTGTGGCAGCAGGGTGTATGTCTGCCTTCATTGTTTTGCTCATAAAAAATCGCAGAAAAGGTGATGATGAAGAGTGGCGCGATCCTCAGCCCTTGCTTTTCAGAATCTTCAAGCCCTTGGTTCAACTCTTTGCTCACTATGTCAAGTCCTTCATGGGCGAAAGCTACACAGATAAAATCAGCAAAAAAATAGGCATGGCGGGCATGACCTACACCTTCCTGCCCGAAGAATTAATCACCCTGCGTTTTATTTTCGCTTTTATTGCCGGTGTGTTGGCTGTTTATATTTACGTGGACTTTGAAAGTATTGAAATCCGACTTGTATGCACCTTCCTGCCGCTTATTGGTTTTTTTTATCCTGATATATGGCTGAATGATCGCATTAAAATGCGTCGAACCCGAATTGAAAAACAGTTTCCATTTTTAATGGACTTGCTCGTTCTGTCCATGAAATCAGGACTCAATTACGCCACCTCACTGGCGCAAACAGTTGAAAGCTTGCCAAAAGGTCCAGTGAAAGAAGAATTCTCAAAATACCTGCGGGAACTAAAAGCCGGCAAGAACCGAAGAGAAGCACTGACCAGTTTAGCCAAAAGAGTGGAGGTGCCCTCTATCAGTAATTTTGTTGCTGCGCTCAATCAGGCCGATGAAAGTGGGGGCGAAATTGGTGATGTTCTGCACGCACAGGCGGTGCATCAACGCGTGAACAGATTTAATCTTGCCGAGAAAAAAGCAAACCAGGCGCCGGTTAAATTGCTGTTACCTCTCGTGATATTCTTATTCCCGGTCTTGTTTATGATTATTGGGTTTGTTATGGCTGCCAAAGCGGTAGATTCAGGAATTGCCCCTGTATGGCTGGCATCCTTGTTAGGAGGATAAAGTGGCCGTTCGATGCTTGAGTTTAAGTGTTAACAATAATCTAACAGACATCGAGGTGATTCAGGCGCATGGTTGGTTTTCGCGATTAAAGGGTTTGCTTGGTACCCGGACATTACCTGATAACAGGGGCATTTGGTTAAAACCATGCAACTCAATACACACGATAGGCATGTGTTATTCGATTGACGTATTATTTCTCGATAAAAAAAATAGTATTTTAAAAATTGCAGAACAGGTCAGGCCGTTTAGATTTCGCTTGGGTTCAAGACACACAAAATCTGTTCTTGAGTTAGCAGCAGGCTCTGTTGAAAAAATGGGCTTAAATACCGGTGATATATTGCATTTTAGTTATTGAGTTAGCCGTACAATTTTATAATTTGTAATTAGCATCATTTTAGTTGAGCCAATATATGAATAATAACGATGAAATCTTTACCAGTGAGAACACGCCGGTTGCCCAGCCGGTAAAGAGACGATCAAAAACAACTTCCTTTGAGTTTAATTCGGATTTGAAACCACACGACCCTGAATGGGATAACGATAAAACAGAAGTGTTGACCACTACACTTTTACCTGAAACCTACCATCCCATCCTTCATGAAAGCGATGGTACTCGTCATTTCCTGGATCATTTTCCTTATATTATCGGGCGCAGCAAAGAGTGTGATTTACAACCCAAAGGTCGGGGTGTGTCGCGCCGTCATGCTGAAGTCACGCTTGAAAGAGGGCGTTTTGTATTAAATGACTTAAACAGTGAAAATGGTGTCACCGTAAATGGGTGTAAGATTTCAAGAGTTTTGCTTGATGATCAAGATGAAATCTGTGTGGGTGATTGTGTTATTGTTTTTAGAAATAATGACGAAAAGCTTACAGGCAAAACATTAGATGATGCGAGGAATACAACGGTAAATGTAACTAAAGCGGCTTCATCGCAACGCAAAACGCGATTTTTACTTGTGATTTCTGCCTTGTGTGCGCTTGCGGTAAGTGTCTTGTTTGCTGGCAAATATGTGCTTACTGCTAACAATAGAATCGTTGCAGTTCCCGCGCCTATTCAATCAGATGCGAAACAGCCCACCGTAGAGACCTCTGTGCAAGGTACAGTGACGTCCGATCAAAACCAGGCTCAGCTTGAAAGATCGTCACAAGATGTGCCGCCTACTTCAGTTCTAACAAATGGCAGCACTGTTGATTCAAGCAAAAGCACCTTGCCTAATCTTTCTTTAATCAATAACGATAAAAGTACAACACAAGCTGTAGAAAAAGAGAAAATAAATACGGTATCTGTACTTTCTGAGCGTCACACTGATAATAAAATTCCTCCCAGAAGTCTTCCATTGCAAAGCGCGAACAAACCCGCACCACCGCCTCGACAGCCGGTTTCAGCGGCGGCTACTAAGAACAGTGCCTCAGAAATCCAGAATATTGATTATTCGGATTCTGGAACAGAAAAAATTTATAAGGAAGTTTCGGAACAAAAGACGGTTCTTGTATCAAAAACGGATAACGTGAAAAAAGGGGGTGTTTTTCCTTCTACATTACCTGTTGTCACGAAAGTGCCGCCCAGTGCTGATAAATATAAAGAGGTTCACAAGTTGTATGAACAAGGTAATGCAGCGCTTGTGCAGAATAAAGAGGTTGAAGCGAGCGTTTTATTTTCCCGGTATGTAGATCAAGCAAAATTGTTCTGGCCTGAGCAGTCTTCGCCTTATCAAAAGAAAGCAATTCAATTTCTAGCCACGTATTATGAAAATGTGGCGATCAAGGCAGATCAGAATAAAAATTACAAAATTGCGCAAGTTGCCTGGCAAAAATTATTTTCTTTAACCAAAAGTCAGCGCGCAAAGTCAGCCTTGGATTCCTATGCGCTTATGGCGCAGGACATGTATCGAAATGGACTCAGACAAGAATATATTAATTCCGCCAAGGCCGTGGAGTACTGGGAAAAAACTAAAACCCTTGTCCCACCTGAAAATCCATACTACATAAAAGCAGCAGAAAAATTGTCGGCGTATGCCGATCGAATGTAGTGCATATTTTATTGACGCTATGTTTTGACTAACTGCGTCGTTCACGTTGATATGTCTGGGTTTGTAGCGCAGAGTGATGAGCTGTATTCAGTATAAAATGAGAATAAAGAGAATGGGTTTTTGTAAGGATCGTTTGTTAACGTTAGTTAGTATTCTTTTGTGTGTAGCTTTGCTTGCCTCATGCGCAAGTAATACTAAGTCTGATCATAATGCCGAGTTATTGGCCGAAACACTGATCAAGGCTGACCAGCACTATAAAAATGGACGCATGGACTCCGCGCAAGCGCTCTATAAAAAAGCTATTGAGCTCGACGAATATCAACCCTCTATTTATTACAAATTGGGTAATATTGCGGTCAAGCAAAACAAACTATTGGAAGCACAGCAGATGTATATCAAGTGTATTCAATTAAAGCCCAATTATATTCAAGCGCACTACAATTTAAGCATTGTTTATTTGGCACTTGCCAAACCACATATAGATTATTTTGATGCTAACGCGAATAAAAACCAGATCGACCCTCGTCTTAGTGAAATTTCTACGATGATTGAACCTTATTCAGAAAAATTACATTAGATCTGGTTTTGCAGAACCGCATGATTCGAACCGTATTACAGAGTCAGAAAGGTGAGCGGTCTCCCAATAACGAGGATGCTGCACTGGTATTATCGGCACAAAACATTGTGGCTGTTGCTGATGGCGTGGGTGGTGGACCCGCAGGTGAAGATGCTTCCCGTTGGGCCTTGTGTAACATAGAGCGTTATTTAAGCTCCAGAGTCATTACTGAGAATGAAATTTTATCCGCGATTAAAATTGCCAATTCGAGCGTGATTGAAAAAGCGCAGAATACGCCTTTGCAAGGCATGGCAAGTACCCTGGTTCTGGCTTGGATTAAAACTAATGAAGTGATTTGTTTTAATGTGGGCGATAGTCGCACGTATTTGTTAAGACAACAAAAACTTGTACAGCTCTCTAATGATCACGTTGCTGCTGTTGCAAGGCAGGGACGTATTAAAAATTTTATTACGCGAGCGATTGGCATTGCTGATGATCCGGATGCGGAAATTACGCGTTCGGATTGGCAAGAAGGTGATGTATTGTTACTTATGAGTGATGGGATTTATGACAAATTGCCTCACGAACAGTTGGAGTCAATTTGCAATCAAACACAATTATCGATGTATGAAAAGACAAGCGCCATGATTAACCTTTCACTCAGAAATGGCAGTGCAGACGATAAAACGGTGATTATGGTTTTTTAAATGTGGAAATTTTTAGTGTGAGCTGGTTTAAGCTTATGATAAGAATATATTGCCAGATGTTTTCACCGATTTACTCATTGACACACTCTTTGTGTCTGCAAAACTCGACAGAATAAACATAATAAAAATTTCACCTACAGACAACACTCAATAAATTTATAGGCGCTGTCTTTTTCTTTTTTAACAGGTGGCTTATGAAATGTATTCAGATTTTTTCCAGATTATTGAGTTCAACCAGGTGCCGGAATTTTTATCTTCAACTGTACCCAATGAAGGGCATTTTTTTTAATAGATGTGGCCGATTCAGGCAACAAAAGGGTCAGGGCATGGTCGAAACACTTATCACCATGCCGATCTTATTGCTTATTGGCGCAGCATTAGTGCAAGTCTATTTTATCTGGGAAACAAAACTTACCTTGAATCAAGCAACATTATTGGCCGCAAGAGCCGGTGCAGTGTCCAGCATCAATATTGATCAGATGAGAAACGAACTGGCAAAAGGGCTGTTGCCTTTGCAGGCGCCCGATCTTGATGATCCGAGCTCAACGCCCGCAACAGTTTATGCCACGGCCTACATTAGAGCTCAAACGACCGTTGTGAATGATGTTGCCTTAAGAATTGCCAACCCGACACTTGAGGCCTTTACGGATTTTGCTCCGCAGGCACTCATTGGAATTCCCAATGATCATTTGCAGGCGCGATCAAACCTCCCTGTTCCGAACGGTGTTAGTGGGGTTTCAGTGCAAGATGCAAACTTGCTACGTATTCAGATTGCCTATGGCATGAATCTGGATATTCCATTTATTGGGCCTATTATTTTTTCTATTATTGATGCGTCCACCGACCCAAATGCGTGGTATAGACCCATAACGCTTGATCGCGGCTTGTTTCCCGTTTTGTCGGTGGCGACAGTCAGGATGCAGTCAAATCCGCAGTTAAACGATGGAAATAGAGCTTTTTTTATGAGCAGGCTGCAAGTACGGAATGCTATTTGATTCGATTAATAAAGGGTGAAAGCTGCGTAAGGCAGTCTTTGGCCGATTCAATACGCTCATGCGGGTTTGCCGCTAACATGCGAGCCAGTAATTCGGATAACGATAAATCGACCCACTGATGTAAAAAATTATTTTTAGGGCTTGTGGCATTGGCTGAGAACAGCATTTTTTCACGAGAGGTTTTCCCCTGATTCCATCGCTGACCTGTCACTAATTCATAGAATACGATGCCAGCCTGATACAAGTCACTTTGCTCTGCCCAGACTTCGCCTCTTGCCTGCTCAGGAGTGACGTAAGAGGGTTTACCTAACCAATGATAGTTATGATCAGTCACTTTGCTTTTGCGATACGCACAACCAAAATCAATCAGGTGTGTCTTATTGTCTTTGCCGTAGATAATATTTTCTATGCTGATGTCACCATGAATTACAGTAGACATCTGACTATGAAGATAATGGAGTTGTTCAAGCAGCTGCCATAAAACATAGGGGGCGCGCGCACTGATTTTTTCGCGCGGGTACAGCGCCTTGTTTCTGAGATAATGAATTAAAGTAAAACCTTCGACAAAGGCATACGCAAGATAGTCCTGTCCTTCCAGCGTGCCCCGGCCCATGTAACTAGGTAAAAGAGGGTGAATAAAGTCGCTGACTATACTGATTTCGCGTTTGAATTGCGTTTTCACTTGATCATTCGCGTGCCACTTTGGGTGTATCCGTTTAATCAACAGCGCTTTGCTTGCAGTTTCGCCTGGTTCAATGCCGACGGGAATGCCTTTAAATACCTGACAAATCCCTCCTTCACCAAATGCCTGAAGTTTATATACACCTTTGGTTGTGTGTAATAGCATGCCCTCTATTACGGCAGTTTCCTTGATTACAGGTACTTCAGCCAGAGGCATGGCATCATCGCTTGGGTCTTTTTTTGTTTCATTCTGAGGCTTGTCGTTTGAGACAACAGGAGTATGTCGTTTTAAAAAGCGGCGAATGTTTTTTGAAAAGTTAAACATTTTTTAGTCGATACTATTTAGTAGATACTAAGAGAAGTCTACGAGGGATTATGCCCAGACAGCTTGTTCCATGCTAGCTTGGATTTGCATGCGTGCTCAAGAAATGGATTGTATCAGCATGTTTTTGTTTATTGATTCAAGTAATACGCGGTGTTTAATCTGCTGTGAGCTTTGCTGTATTTTCCTGGACGTAACGGCAATGGGCATTGGAATTAAAGGTGAAAGGAATGTGGGTGTTCTGTAGTGTCTTGTGTCGAAACAATGCACGGATGGCTCTGGGTTTGCTGTTAAGTGTATGGATGAGTTGCACCTGG
The DNA here is from genome assembly GCA_036802845.1 of Pseudomonadales bacterium. Lineage (GTDB taxonomy): Bacteria > Pseudomonadota > Gammaproteobacteria > Pseudomonadales > UBA3067 > DAIRVL01. The sequence goes on from DAIRVL010000015.1 coordinate 12,282, forward strand.
GCAGGGGATGTGCAGCCTTTTACTGTGGCGACCTATAACGCACATCTTTTTTTTGATGCTTACGACGACCCTAAAACCAGGGATATTGTGCTGAGTCAGCAGGCATTTGCGCGCAAGTTGCATCAACTTGCATTGTATGTGACGCAGGTGCTGCATTGCCCCGATGTACTGGCAGTGCAAGAAGTGGAAAACATGGCAACTTTGCAGCGTTTGGGTGACGCGGCTTGTCAAAAGGAGGGCGGTTATCGCGCCTTGCTGATTGAGGGAAATGACTTTGTGGGTATGGATGTTGGGTTTCTGGTGAAACGGCGACTGATTATCCATTCACTCAGTCAACTCGCTGACAATGTGAGAATTTCCCAAAGCAAGCACGTGTTGTTTGATCATCCACCCTTGTTCCTGCAATTGAGCACACAAGCGCAGGGGCAAAAAATTGCGATGGTGCTTGTGCATAATCGTTCTTTTAAAGGGCTGGAAAATTCACGACAACATCAATTTGTAGAACGTAAACGCAGGCAACAAGCTCAATGGTTGGGTGATTGGGTCGCTCAGTGGCTGCAAAGTTATCCGGGAGGCAGTCTGATTGTATTAGGCGATTTTAATGCGGTGAATGAAAGTGAGTCTGTTCGTTTGATAAAAAATTCAACCGCGAGGCAAGGCGAACAGCGCCTGATTGATGTTGGTTTGAGCATTCCTGCTGCAGAGCGCTATTCCTACGTCTACAAACAAAAAAGACAAGCGCTGGATCATGTTTTAGTCAGCCTTGCGCTGGCACCGGCTGTACTTGAAGCTTATTACTCGCGGGTCAATAGGTATCGGTCTACCGGGAGGGTTTACGACGCCCATCAATTCTCTGGTGTTTCGGATCATGATGGGCTTGTTGTGTCTTTTGACCGTGCCGCATGCTGCGACAGGGTGCGGTAATAAAAGCACCGTAACGGCATGGATGAGTGGTTAAAGCATTAATTTTTGCTTATGCGCACTGCCAGGACATCACAATCGGCTCCGTGAAGAATAGAGTTGGAGGTAGAGCCTAGCAACAAGCCCAAACCATGGCGGCCATGATTGCCAACAACGATCAGATCACAGTGCTGTTCTTTGGCAAAACGGCGTATTTCGGCCGTGTGGTGTCCAATGACAAGATGCTGATTGGCCTCACTGATGCCTAATTTGGCAGCAAAGTCCTTCATGCGCTTTTCAGTGTTTTTATTGATTTCTTCCTGAATTTGCTGCAACTGCATCAAAGTGGCGCCATAGGCCTCACCGCCATAGATAGAGTCAAGCGGCTCCATAGCGTGAATGAGCGATACGATGCATTTGTCGCTGGCTAATGCCAATGCTTTTTGAGCCACTTTTTCGCAGTCGTCACCAAAATCAGTCGCCACCAAGATGTGTTTATACAGTGACAT
>DAIRVL010000015.1:13790-16109 GCA_036802845.1 Pseudomonadales bacterium
TTTCGCAGTCGTCACCAAAATCAGTCGCCACCAAGATGTGTTTATACAGTGACATAATGTCTCCTTTTTGCATGAAATGATGGATCAGTGATCGTCATTATCCAGACAAGTGCATGAAATGTCTAAGGCCGATTCTAATAAGTGCACTGGTTTATGTTACTCGTCAAATAAAATGACTGAACGAATGCTTTTACCCGCGTGCATTAAATCAAAAGCTGTATTGATGCTATGCAGTGGCATGGTGTGCGTGACCATTTCATCAACTTTGATCCGTCCTTGTAAATACTGCTCCACGTAATCAGGCAGTTGGCTGCGACCTTTAACACCACCAAAAGCACTGCCACGCCAGACACGCCCGGTGACAAGCTGAAAAGGGCGGGTGCGAATTTCTTCGCCACTGCCCGCCACACCAATAATGATCGACTCGCCCCAGCCTTTGTGACAGCACTCTAACGCTGAGCGCATGACGTCAACGTTGCCAATGCATTCAAAGGAATAATCGACGCCACCATCGGTTAATTCAATAATAATTTCCTGTATGGATGCGCTGTGATCACGGGGATTAATGCACTCTGTCGCACCCAGTAGTTTTGCCATGGCGAATTTTTCAGTATTGATATCAATGGCAATAATACGTTGAGCCTTTGCCATAACAGCGCCTTGAATCACACTCAGGCCAATACCACCCAAACCAAACACGGCTACGCTTGACCCTGCTTCTACTTTGGCTGTGTTTAGCACCGCGCCAATGCCCGTTGTAATACCGCAGCCCAATAAACAGACTTTATCAAGCGGTGCGGCCGGGTTGATTTTGGCCACAGCTATTTCAGGCAGCACCGTGTAATTGGAAAAGGTTGAAGTGCCCATGTAGTGATAAATAGTCTGTGAGCCACGTCTGAAACGCGAGCTGCCGTCGGGCATTAATCCTTTGCCCTGAGTGTTGCGAATGGCCTGGCATAAATTTGTTTTGCCAGATAGGCAAAATTTGCATCGTCCACATTCGGGTGTATACAGTGGAATGACGTGATCACCCACTTTAACGCTGCTTACATCGGGGCCGACCTCGACTACTACGCCCGCGCCTTCATGCCCCAGAATAGTGGGGAAAATACCTTCCGGATCGGCACCCGACAGCGTGTAAGCATCGGTATGGCACACGCCTGAGGCAGCAAGTTTTACCATCACTTCACCGGCTTTAGGTGACATTACGTCAACCTCGTCGATTTCGAGTGCTTTGCTCGGTGCAAGAGCAAGGGCGGCAATGGATTTCATGTTTATTTTTCCTCTGAAAACATCTGGTTCTGAGTGGCGCTGGAAACGTGTTGCCAGAGCGTATCACGTGCTTTTTTAAAACGTTGTTCAAGCGGGTCAGCCCCTTGCGCATCTGGAAGGCCGATCCATTGGGTTTCAATTTCAATGGCGAGCTCAGTGGGACTCAGTGTTTTCTCGGCTGAATTCTGTAAACCCTGTGCAAGTCTATTTACTTGGTAGGCCATTCGCGCAGATTTATATTCCGGGGGCGATTCAATGCCGGCCGCAATTTCCATACGAATACACAATAATTCCTTGTTCTTTTGCACCTCGTCAGGCGTAAGAGAAGGTAATGATTGTGAAAGCGCGATATAACGTTGGCTAAGAGGGGCAAGCCAGTTTTGCGGAAGCGTGGCTGTTTGCTGTTGCCAATGTGCTGACAGTGTGATGGTGTCAACGGGCCTGGCTGACGTTTCTTGTGTGGAAAGCCATTGCCCCAGCTGACGCAAAGTCTGTAATTGATTTAAGGTGTGCAGTTCACGTGCGCGCTGCAACTGTTGGGCAAACAATTTTTTGGCCTTATTAAAACGTTTGCGCAGCGCATCGTCCTGATCACGGGGCAGCGGCGAGAGAGCCTCGAATTCTTTACTGAGCTTGACATCAAGTGTGTTGTTTTCGACAAGTTTTGCAGGGTCGGCATTTGCGCAGTCTTCCAGCTGCAGACACAGGCTTTGAGCGTGTTGTATTTTTATTTCCTGTGCGTGTTCCGCTTGACGTTTGACTTGGGTGCGTCGTGTAAATACAGCATCACAGTGTGTACGGAACTGGTGCCATAAGGCTTCGTCGCCTTTTCGTGACAGTGTATCAATGTTTTTCCATTGCGCCTGCAGCGCCTTGGTTTTTTCAATCGCTTCCGTTAGATCTGAATGTTCAAACAGCGCTTTTACGGCCAGAATGAGCGTATTTTTTTGATCGCGACAACGGTTCTTTTCAGCGGTGATGCGTGCTTCAATCTGGGCAATCAAGTCATTAAATTGCTGCTGAATTTCTTGCCCCTTCGCACGATCA
>DAIRVL010000015.1:16209-25684 GCA_036802845.1 Pseudomonadales bacterium
CTGGGCAATCAAGTCATTAAATTGCTGCTGAATTTCTTGCCCCTTCGCACGATCAACGAGTGAGTACAGCTTCCATTGTTCTTTAGCCGTCTGAACGATTTCTATCACAGCTTTCCAGTTGACGCGGGTCCAGTCATTCTCAGTGATAAACAGTTGCAATTGATCGCAAATCGTTTGTTTGGCGTCGAGATTTTTTTTGCGTAAGGCGCTTTGTTGTTGAAAATAGTCTTTACAGGGTTCATAGGCTTTGTCGGAGGCTTCTTTGAAACGTTGCCACAGAGCCTGTGCATTTTTTCTATCCGAGGCGCCACTGTGTTGCCAGTCTTCCTGGAGTTGTTTGATCTGTTTGGCTTTGTCATCTGGATCGCTGTTGCTGTTGATGAGTAATTCCATTTTCTGGCACAGCTCTTCTTTTTTCTGGATGCTGGAAAAATCTTGCCAATCATTCATCTCTTTTAATGTCGTGCCGAGTTGTTTGAAACGCTGTAATAACGGTTCATTTTTTGACACTAAGGTTTGATTTTCTGGCTGGTTCAAGTCTTTGTACAGTTTATTGGCTGACTTCAGTGCGCCTTCTTCAAGTGCGTGTTTTAGTTGGTCGAGCTGTGTACTCAACGCATTGAGTTTTTGTTTGTTATCAATTTTCCCGCTTTGAAGTATTTTTTTTCGTTCCCCCAACACCGCCTGGACTTTGTTCAGCAAAGAGGGTGTTACAAGGCCTGCAGGCCAGTCGATAGCGTTAAGTGCCTCACGGAGCTTTTCAAAGGTGGTGATGTTTTTTTCATCCGCCAGCAGTTGTAACAGATGATTTTCCTGGGCTTGCAGTTGCTGGTATGCAACTAAACCTTGTTCCAGTAATTGACTGACTTGGGTATAACGTTGTTGTAATTCGGGTGATGCCGGAAAGATCTCAGTGGCCGTTTGCCAGCGAATATTTTGGGTTTTAATTAAGGCATTGATGATCGGAATATCGAGACCTTCGGTTTTAATAGTCTCATTAAAATTGGCCATGCCTTCTTCCAGCACACAACAGGCCATTACTTGTTCTTCCTGGGCATCGAGACGCTCCTGCTCCAGCGCTTCCCCCTTTTTCTTCTGCTCAATCAGCATCGCACAGGTATAACTTGCGTGCTGAAATCTTTCTTCCAGAGCCTGTGAGCGATAGCGCGTATCCAGCGCTGACCATTGTTTCTGGAGCAAAGCGAACTTTTGGGGATATTGGGGAAAATACGCTTTATGCGCCAGGTTTTCGATGCTGGCCACAAGATGCTGGCATAAATCCAGGTTTTGTTGGTGTTTGTTTGTCTCATCGGCCTGTGCCGTAAGACGTTCTTTGATAAGACGGTAGACGTTTTTATCGCGGTTACGGATTTGTTTACTGAGCTTCTGAAGTCCATCGGTAGTATGGATTTTTTCTGCGGCAGCGATACGAACGGCGGGCGCCTGGCTTTGTGTGACAATATCTGCCAGCACGGGTTCTGAATTAATCTGGTGCACGGCGGCCAGTTGGACTTTAACGTATAGACCGGTTTTTGCGACGGCGTGCAGGATAAGTTCGTTCGTACAATTGTGTATGAATGCTGTTTGCGCGGTTTCACTGAGTGAGTTTGAGGGTGTTTGTGTTAAAACAGAGTTAATTTTCTGAGTAACAAAAGGGTGGATATTTTTTTTATCGTTGTCATTTAGCAGCTGATTTAAAAAAACCAGGTCACTGATTTTACTGATAGCGGTTTGTGCCACACCGGAATCGTGGTCGTTAACCAGTTGCTGGAGTATTTTTTGTTGATCGGGATCTTGATTGTTGAGATTCGAAATGGCTTGTTTGCGTACCAGTGGGTCGGCGTGCTGCCATTTGGGTTTTAAAAATCGATTCAGTATCATCATGATTGAGTGTTTGCAATTAGATTAAAAGAGTAATAGTAAGTTTGATGAGGCTCTTTTCAAAAGGGCGTCATTTTCTCTTGTTACGGATGGTTACAGTTTTATTATGGTGCTCAATACAAGGCCATAGTTTAATCGGAGACTAAATTCCGCCTGTATTCTAATGAAAGTTTTTAACAAGAGCAGCCTGCTTGTTTTTATTTGGGTGTTATAGTTGATGCGAATACGGTTTGTTTACTGCGCCTATCCATTTTTAATGGCGCCGTTATTTCAGACTATTTGATGATATTTCATTGACATTAAAGTAAATGACAAGAAAAATAGACCGCAGTATTTTGACTGCATCCAGGGGTCAAAGCCTGTAATAACAACGCGTATGAATGTGAATTGAGCGGCATTTTGTTTTCCATTGAAGCTATTGACCGGATTCAATTTCAATGGATGATGTACCTAAATGAGATAAAAATAAAAGTATTTCAGTATAAATATAAAAATAACTAACGGTACAACCCAATGAACCAACATATGATTCCTGCATCTGTATTGTCGGGTATATTTGATTTTGCCGTAAGCAAACAGATAAATATTGAAGACCTTCTTGAAAGCGCCGGTATTCATCCTTCAGTGATGGGTTCTAGCGATGAATTTCTGACGGTGGAGCAACTGGAATCCTTGCTGGGATACATCATTAAGGCATCCAATGATCCCGCGTTTGGCCTGCATTTTGGTGAAAATACCCGTTATAACAGTCGATCGTTAATCGTTGAGTTGCTTTATTCAGCACGCACCTTGCGTGAAGCACTTAGAGAACTGGTGAAATTTAAAGACTTGATAGCACCCAATGCACAGTTTCAGCTGAGTGTTGGTGATCGCCTGGCAGGGCTGTCATACATGCCGGGTGCAGTCCAGTTACGACAAAAACAAAGCGCATTTAATGAAATGGTGATCAGTCGCTTGTTCAGCATGTTTCGCTGGCTGACGGGAGGAAATTTTCCTTTGGTGGAAGTGCGTTTTACCCATGCCCCGCCTCATTATATTAATGAATACCGTCGTGTATTTCAGGTACCTGTGTATTTTGCTTGCGCAACCAATGAGTTGATCTTTAAAAAGGATGTGCTCGATTATCCTTTGTACGGCTCACTGCCCGATTTCCATGGCCGTATGGAAAGAATGGCTGAAGAACAACTAAATCGTTTGGCTTTGGGATTCAAAGTCACACGTCAGGTGACTGATTATCTGAATTCGAATATTGGTGGTGGCGCTATTGGCGTGGAGGATGTTGCATCACATCTCAATATGACTTCACGAACCTTGCAGCGAAAGTTAAAACAGGAAGGTATTTCTTTTGCTGAGCTCAGAGATCAGTTGCGCCACAAAATAGCCAAGAACCAGTTACGCAATTCAAGTATGAGCATGGGCATTTTGGCTAACCGACTGGGGTTTTCAGATGCATCGACGTTTTACCATGCATTCAAACGCTGGGAAGGCGTTTCCCCTGGGGGATACCGCAAAAAATTTATCAACGAAAAAGTGAGTCATGATTGAATCGTACCTATAAAACCGAGGGCTTTAAATTGATTCAATCATGACTCAAGCTTGGTTATTTTCATGTGATAGGCGGCTTTTTATTGCACCCAGCGCATATATCCTGTCTCAAACGGATGAATCAGTTCAGGGTGATAGGGATACATACGAATAGCGTATTCTGTGCGCCCGGCATGATGGGGTTTCATTACCAAAGAATAAATAGCACCGCCTTCAGGTAACATTTTTTCATAACTGAAAAGCTCCGTTGTTTCATTGATTGTATTTTGACAGTCAGTCTCCAAATGAACGCATTCGACTCTAACATCGGCTGGGTTTAGATTGCCCAGATTTACCTCAACTTTGATAATGATGTAGTCGCCTTCATAAATGGTGACGCGTTCTTGGTCACGTCGAGCAAGGGTGGCATGGGGCCACTCACTCTGAACTTTCTTTTTCCATGCGCTTACATCGTGGGCAATGGCAAAATTGTTGGCGGAAAATAATTTTCCTTTCAGCGCTGCCGGTGAGTAATAACCATAGAGGTAATCCCTTAACATGCGTTGGGCATTAAAACGCGGCAGTATGGAGCTCATGGAGGCTTTAGAGCGTTCAATCCATTTTGATGAGTAACCACGACTATTGCGATCGAAATAACAGGGAATCACTTCATATTCGAGTATATCGAGTAGTTCATTGGCTTCTTCCAGGTTTTTGTATTCGGTCGTGTATTGTCCTTCATGGGGAGAAATTGCCCAGCCATTCTGGCCGTTATAACCTTCGCCCCACCAGCCGTCCAGTATGCTGAGATTGATAACACCATTGAGCGCTGCTTTTTCTCCTGAGGTGCCGCTGGCTTCAAGGGGATACTCGGGATTATTCAGCCAGACATCCACACCCGCAATTAATTTTCGAGCAATGGACAAATCATAGTTTTCTACCAGAATAATTTTTCCGACAAAGTCACGGGTATTGGACAGCTCATGAATTTTACGGATGAGACTTTGTCCTGGTTGATCGAGAGGATGTGCTTTTCCAGCGAAAATCAACACGATGGGTCGGTCTGGATTATTAAGAAGTCGTTTCAGCCGTTCCAGATCATGAAAAATCAGTGTGGCTCGTTTATAGGTGGCAAATCTGCGCGCAAAGCCAATGGTAAGTACATCGGTTTTCTGTGGACTCAGATGTCGCGTGACGCGCCGCAATTGGGTTTCGCTGCAGCCATTGCGCTGAAATTGTTTGGAGAGTCGTTCAATCACTGCTTCAAACATTTTGGATTTGAGTGATTGACGAATACTCCAGAAACTATGGTCAGCAATATCATAGATCTTTAGCCAGAATTCATTGTTCAATAGCTCGGAGCGCCAGCCTCCTCCATAAAGCAGATCAAAATAATTGATCCATTCACTGGCAAGAAAGGTGGGTACGTGAACGCCATTGGTCACATAACCCATGGGATTTTGAGCCGGTGGTATTTCAGGCCAAATATAACTTTCCATGCTTGAAGCCACACTTCCATGAATTCTGCTGACACCATTGTGAAAACGTGAAAGGCGCAAGGCAAACGCTGTCATGTTAAAACCATTGGTGTTAATAGGGCTTTGGCCCAGCGCCAGAAATTCATCTATGGGTAACTTAAGTTGCGCAATGTAGGCGCCCAGGTAATGGGCTACGAGCGAGCGATCAAAGATGTCGTGCCCGGCAGGCACCGGTGTATGCGTTGTAAAAACGGTATTGGCAGCAATACTTTCCAGACTGGCATAGGGATCCATGCCTGTAGCCACTAATTGCCGGCAGCGTTCAAGAAGTTGAAACGCAGCGTGTCCTTCATTGATGTGCCAAACCGTAGGTTTAATGCCCATTGCATTTAAAATACCGACGCCACCGACGCCTAACACGATTTCTTGTAAAAGACGGTTGGTAATGTCACCGCCATATAATTGGTGGGTGATGCGTCTATCGTCTGGATTGTTGCTTGGAATATCGGAATCAAGCAGATAAAGAGTAATGTGCCCGACTTTGGCTTTCCATGCCTTGAGTTTTAAAATGCGACCGGGGAGCTCTAGGTCAATCATTAAATAGTCGCCATCACTTTTTCTGACGGGCACAATGGGTAATTCGTTAAACCGGATTTCAATGCTTTGTGCGATCTGATTGCCCTGAGGGTCAATCATCTGGGTGAAGTATCCCTGGCGATAAAGCAAACCAACGGCGATAAAAGGAATGGCCATGTCGCTGGCCGCCTTGCAATGATCGCCAGCCAGTATGCCGAGTCCGCCAGAGTAAATGGGAAAACTTTCGTGTAGACCGTATTCTGCACAAAAATAGGCGACCAGATCGGTTTCAAGATCAAGATATTTAGAGACCTCGGCCTGATTTTTGTTTTGAAGATAACTTTCGTAAGCAGAAAGCACACGATGATAATCCTGTATATACACAGGATCTCGGGCGGCTTTTTCCAGATTCTCCTGTTTTATCCGACGCAAGAAAAGTTTTGGGTTATGTCCGGTCGAGTTCCATAAATTGGAGTCGAGACGAAAAAAAAGTGCGCGTACTTGCCTGTCCCAGCTGTAATAAAGATCAGCGGCTAATTCATTGAGTCTGCTGAGACTGTCTGGAATATTCGGTTGCACTTCTAATAAAAAACGTTTGCCATCCATAACAGCTCTCTTATTTAAAATAAATCAGGATACGAGAAGGCTAACCCCGTTAACGTTGAGACTCAACCTGTTTATGAGAAGGGAATACTATGTTTTCAATTCGCACAGGGAAAGATTTATTTTTGCAATCGTTATAATAAAACTTGAGCACCGTATGGATGGTTGGGAATGCGAGTAAGTCCCATGGAATATCCTCCTCATAAAAAAGTTGGGACTCAAGCGTTTCTAGGCCGGCACCAAACTGACCGTTCATGAGCATGCCACGATAAAAAATATAGACCTGATTGATATAGGGTAAATTAAACACCGTATAAAGTTCTGGATTAATGACTTTAGCTTCGGCTTCTTCCCAAGTTTCACGAAGAGCGCTTTCTTCAATAGTTTCACCGTTTTCCATGAAGCCTGCCGGCAGTGTCCAAAAGCCTTTGCGTGGACTGATGGCCCGTTTACACAGCAGGATTTTATCTTGATGCTCAACAAGACAGCCGGTAATGATTCGGGGATTTTGGTAGTGAATGGCATTACATTGGTCACAAATAAAGCGCGGCCTATTGTCGCCCTGGGGTATGCGATGCGAAACGGAGGAGCCGCAGTCACTACAGAATTTCATGAAATCATGGCCCTTGCATGCGATTGACAGACAGAAGAAACATCCGTTTCAGGAACGGACTTTAAGAATATAACGCAAAGAGGATAAAGGTAAATAAATAGAAGTGTTAGAGCAGAAGAATACGGTGGTTTTTGTCGAAAAGTGCTTGCCGGGTATTGAAGAGGGCGCGGTCTCATGAATACGCAGCGCCGGTGATATCTTGATCGTTTTGATTATTCGCGAGGTGTTATCTGCCGGGGAATTTTAGTATTTTGCTGGGCGCATCAACATTAAAAGACTTGGCTCTTACGGCGTTTACAGCGGGTGTGTTTCCTGTTGCTTCGTTAAGGGTAAGGCGCAGTTCTTCAAAGGAGTCGTGCATCATTTGCGAAATACGGATACACGCTGCCATGGGATTGGAGGCTTTGCGGCGTTCCATATCAATTTGAAACTGGATGCCACGCAGGCGGCGTCGGCTTGTTTCGGGTGCGCGTTCAATTAAGGCATTGCAAAGATTGGTGCGCAGGATTTCAAACTCTTCAGGATTGTTTTTGGCTAAAAGAACGAGATCATCAAAATCGGGCAGATAATTTGTCATGGTTGAGACCATCCTTATTAAAGACCTATGCGCGGCCACAGCTTAATTTGGGTGGGAAAAGCAGTTTCTTGCTCAAATTTCTTGAAATCCATTGCGCATATACTAATCTAATAAGTTTTGTTCTTTCAATCAGATCATTGTAACGCGGTAAAATGGTCTTGTTTTTTTGCACGCAGCAAAGAGCTTTCGATGTGCGGTCTTGGTTATATAGTCGTTTAAAGTCATAAACTTGTGTTATTTTTGCGAATAAATGCTTGCCATGGTGTTCCAGGCTGTTGGCTGTCATAGATAAAAATCCACAGAGTATGCGTTATGCTGTGCGCATTTATTTGGTCGCATGGGGCGTTCTTGATGAACGATTTGGTGGGACATTTCTTTGGCTTTGAATCGTTATGTTAAAACTTTTACGCGAAAGACTCAGTGGTCGTGAATATGAGCTGGTGAATCCTGACTTGCCCAAGTCGGCGGTTTTGGTGGCAGTCACGGACGTGTTCGCCGATCCGGAGGTTTTATTAACTCGTCGTGCTGGACATCTTTCAAGAAATCCCGGAGAAGTGTGTTTTCCGGGGGGTAAATGGGAAGAACACGATGAAAGTTTGTTAGTGACGGCCTTGCGTGAATCCCATGAGGAAGTCGGTTTGGCTCCCGAAATGGTTGAGGTGATTGGCCGGCTCAAACCTTTGGTTGCACGCACGGGGCTTAATGTGATGCCGTATGTTGGAATCATTGATGCCAACTTGCACTTGCAACCCACATCAGATGAACTCGACAGCGTGTTTAAAGTGCCATTGCAATACTTTATGGATCAACGCAATGTCACGCCCTTTTTGTATAAATTCAATGACACTGAACTGTCGTTTCCCAGTTTTGTTTATGAAGGTTACACAATTTGGGGGCTGACTGCGTACATAATCGTAGACATGATTAATTCGGTGTACGATGCGGCCATTGAGTTGCCGTTTAAATAAAAAATATTACGTGTTCAATAATAAAAATGAGGAGAGCTTTCATGCGTTATCGACTGGGTGAGCGACGGATAGAAATCAAAGGCGAGGATTATTTTATTGCCGACAATGCGATTGTCATTGGCTCGGTCGTTTTAGAAAACAATGCCAGTATCTGGTTTAATACGGTAGTGCGTGGTGATAACGATGTTATTACAATTGGAGAAAATTCCAATGTACAGGATCTTTCGGTATTGCATACAGATGTGGGTTATAAATTAACAATTGGCAAAGGTGTTACTGTCGGGCACAAAGTCATGCTGCACGGTTGCAGTATTGGCGATTACAGTCTGATTGGTATTAATTCGGTGATTTTGAATGGCGCTAAAATCGGGAAACATTGCCTGATTGGTGCCAATACGCTAATTCCGGAAGGTAAGGAAATTCCCGATGGTTCAATGGTGATTGGATCCCCTGGCAAAATTACCAAACAGTTAAGTGATCAGCAGAAAATGTTTCTGGAAATGAGTGCCATGCATTACGTCGAGAACTTTAAACGCTTTAAACGCGATCTGGTGCTTGACGAATAGCGCTTTATTATTCCTCAAAAGGTGGTATGGGGTGTTGTTGTGCCCATACCAGTACTCGCTCAATTTCTGCAAGCAGGATATCGACTTCGGTGGCAATTTCTCTGTGCTTATGTGGCGATCTGTGAATGAGCTTTTCGAGGGATTCTGCCTGCGCGCGTAAGTAAGGCACGCCACAGTAGCGACTTGCGCCATGAAGGCCATGCACTGTTTCGAGTAATTGCTCGGTATTGTGCTGTTGCTCCACAATGCGTGCTTTGTCGCGGTGCAGCGAATCAATAAATTTATTAAACATGTCTTTGGCTAAATCTGCTTTGCCGCCCACCAGACGCAGACATTCTTTGGTATCGACCACGGGCGCTTCTTTTGGCAAAAGTGTGTTGTCATCCGGTTTTGGAGCAAGTGCTAATCGTTTATTGCCTGTCCATTTAACGATGATTTGATAGAGTTGTTTTTCATCCACCGGTTTGGTGATGCAGTCATCCATGCCTGCAGCCAGAAGTTGTAATTTTTCTTGTTTGGCTGCGTGCGCAGTCAGACCAATGATGGGAATGTGTTTGTCATTTGCTTCTTTAGCGCGAATTATTTGGGTAGCCTGCAAACCATTCATGTCCGGCATACGGTAATCCATAAATATCAAATCAAATTCACTTTCTTCCAAGTGTTGAATAGCCTCTTTGCCCGATTCACAT
>DAIRVL010000016.1:0-17187 GCA_036802845.1 Pseudomonadales bacterium
CCTATCTCCGGCACCATCCAATATAAAAAAGGGCCACCTCTGGGTAGCCCTTTTTATTTTTCAATCACGACTTGAATTCATGTTGTTCTTTTAGTCAGTATAAAACACACAGCGTGACCGTATTACTCATTGAGAATGAGCTCAGTGAGTAACAACCATGCCCGTTAGTTAAGATAAACAGTTAGACCCACGCCAGTGCCAAAACCCGTGCTGTCTACATCGGTTTTGGTTTCATCTTCTTCCAACGACAATGATGTGTAGACTAGAGAGCCATCAATAGACACCGCGTCCGTTAGAAAATAACTGAGCTGAGCGCCAACGACCCAGCCAAAACCATCGATAGTAGTGGTGCCGGAAAAGGAGTCTTTCACCTCGATTGAAGCAAGTGCTAAAGCGCCTTGAAATTGTAAACTCGTTTTGTCATTTAAACTGAGGTTATATGATGCAGCAGGCCCAATGAGGTTAGATGACTCTTCAAGCTTATCGCCTGCCCCACTAACCTCTGTTGAATCGTAATTCCAAATCAGACCTACACCAATATTGGGTGCCACGTAGTACAAGCCAGACGCATTCAGGGTTGTTGTGTCTGTATCTATCGTGTCACTACCGGTGATGTCCAGCTCACTTGAATCAAGGGAAAGATCACCGCCAATTTCAATGGTTCCTTGCGCCAGGTCGCGTGAGAAGGCTGTGGCTGACAGGCATGTCAAACCAATGATGGATGCGCCCAAAATAACGTTTTTCATTATAATTTTCCTTTGGTTGAATAGCATAATTAACGGGCCTCTTAAAAGGCATTTTTTTATACCTTAAAAGCAGTGATTATTATACGGGGAAAAGTAATTCTATTTTGATGATATAAAACGACGCATGTAATTATTTCTATATAAATGACGGTCGAATGGGTTTGCCGCATACTACCTTTGAAATCAAAGAGACATGTGTCGGCTGCATTAGCCTGGATTCCTCCTATTTCAGTCCATCGTGCCATGGTTCAAGCGTGTAAGTGGGAACACCACGTGCGGTGTTTCTAACGGTAGGCTGGCCATTCGTGTTTTTATTTTATATTTTTTCAGAAAATCTGAAATTGATCAGCGATAAGCAAACTAACTATAAATAGACTCCCCAAAAGGTGTTCTGTTTTACACCACCAAGGTTCCTGAATACTTAATTGATCAAGGCTACATAAAGAGTTGAGATCAAGCCAAACACTGAAAACCCCAACACTTAAAAACGATACCCATGCGCATGCGCTGTTCATGTTATTGGGTTTCCATCTTTTGCCCTCTGCGATTGTTAATTTCTAAGATTTAATTACCGCAGATCTTTTTAAGTCGTGGGGAAGGTTTATGCCTTTTGCTTATTTTGGTTTTCTAATCAGCCTGCGAATTCTGTGAGCTGTTACGCCTCTGAGACAGTCTATAGTCTATATACTTCAACTATCTCAATATGATTTAGAGATGGTTTTGATGAGTAGGGGTGCTGCCTGTGCGTTGTAACGAAAGAAAAATTCAAATCGTAGATAATTACGAGTGGCAGCACTCGCAAACAAAACCCTTGTCATTTGAAGATCAGGAAAAATCCCAAATTATACGCATGTGCCTGAGTGGGCAACGCCGTACGGACTATGATGTCACGAACACAATCAATGTTACAAACACGCAGGACGTGTGCAGGGAAGTGGAGCGACTCTTCTATGAGATCACTCACGCGGGATTTTATCAGCCCCTTGAGCGAAGTTTTGAAATTTTTGAGGCTCTTTACGAAGGGAAACATCCTGATTACCACCGTTGCGATACTGATTACCACAATAAACAGCATGTTCTCGATGTTACACTGGCGACCATACGTTTGATTGCAGGTCGCGAACGTAATGTTGACAGTAAAAATAGATTTACTGCGCATCAGATTGCTGTGGCTGTTATTACAGCCTTGTTTCATGATGTGGGTTATTTGCGTAAAACGGATGAAACACATGTCAAACATGGGGCTGAGCACACCAAAATCCATGTTTCAAGAGGAGCCGACTTTTTAGGCGGACACATGAAAGCCATTGGCATGGGTAAATATGCGGCAATTTCAAAACAATTGGTGCATTTTACCGGTTATGAACAGGTCATAGAGCGTATTGCTGTGCCAAGTTCCAAATACCGTGAACTGGGTAATATTATTGGCACAGCCGATGTGATTGCCCAAATGGCTGATCGAGTCTATCTGGAGAAGTGTCGAAATTATCTCTATCCGGAGTTTGTTAAAGGTGGCATGTGTGAGCAAAAAGATGCGGCGGGGCGCACACAAATACTTTATTCATCTGCAGAGGAATTGTTGCGTAAAACACCTTCTTTTATGATCAATGTCTTTGATCAACGGCTGACGGATTCCTTTGATGCCTGTTTTCGCTATATCGAAGATTATTTCCATGGCATCAATATCTACCTGATCAATATACAAAAGAATTTTGTATACCTTTCAAATCACTTGGGAATTCATAATTCCGATCATTCGGTCCAAACGATTGATGATTCGGTATTGCGAAGAAATACGCTTGTTTCGTGACGAGCTTTTTATAAATCACGTGTCACTAAAACATTTTTTTCTGTAGCTGGGCATTTATTGCCAAATATAAGGTGGCGATTATCCAATACGCCATAATGCCCGCGCTATCTGCGGCTAGATCAAGTAACGAAAAACTTCGTGTTGGAAGTTGCCACTGTACGCATTCAATTATAAAACCATAAGCAAGCAGTAAACTTGTTTTATACAGCAAACTTTTATTCGGGTAGGACAGATCCATGAGAAACGTTAGCACAAAAAATGCGGCAAAATGATTGGCTTTATCGGAGCTGAAACTCATGTCAGAAATGTCGTTGCTTGTTGTTGCAGAGTAAAAAATAAAGAGCAGGCAGCAAATAAAAATAAAATGGAGTAGACGTAAATTTAAAGTAGTCATAGCTAAATGGTGTCACAAATAATTAAGGCGATAAAAGAAATTTTCATGCGCGCTCAGGATGAACAGCTGATGACGATTTTTTTGCTCCAATCTGGCGGGGAATCCGCGTAGTGCTCCAACGGTGTTTGTTCGTCGAAAGGCCTTCTGATTAAGTCTAGCAACAGATTAACCTCGCTAAAATCTTTTTCCTTTTCTGCTTTTTCAATGGCGATCTGTAAAAGATGGTTTCTCAGCACGTATTTCGGATTAGTTTGTTTCATTAATGTTGTGCGCTCACTTTCGGTGTGTTCTCCTTCATGTTGTACGCGGGAGAAATACAGGGCAAGCCAGTGAACAAACGCCGGGTCCTTATTAAAAAGATCAGACAGTGCGTGTTGGGTTTTGATTTCCGAGTCAGACAGGCTGCAAAGCGATCTGAAAAAATGCGTATAGTCCACCTTGTGTTTGGCCATCAGAGCAAGAAGTGTATCGATAAAAGAAACGTCTTCGGGGTGTTGATTTTTAAAGCCCAGTTTTTTACGCATAAGGTTGTAATAGTTTTGCATGAATTCAATTTCATACTGCTTTAAACCGTCAACAAGCGTGTCCTTTTCTATAAAAGGAGACAGTGCCATTGCCAGGGCGTGGCAATTCCACAGGCCGATTTGGGCTTGCTGGTCAAAGGCATACCGTCCATGGATATCGGAATGGTTACAGATGTATCCCGGTTCATAATCATCCATAAATCCAAAGGGGCCATAATCGAGCGTGAGTCCCACAATCGACATATTGTCGGTGTTCATGACGCCATGAGAAAAGCCTACGGCTTGCCATTGTGCTATGAGCCGTGCCGTTAGGCGTACAACCTCAGCAAAAAACAGGGCATGTTTCTGCGACTCAAGTGCAAGGTGAGGGAAGTGGTGCGCAATCACATAATCCATCAAGGTTAAACTGTGCTGCGTTTGTTGTGAGTGACTGAAATACTCAAAGGAGCCAAAGCGTATATGCGTAGGCGCAACCCGCGTTACGATGGCGCTGGTTTCTATTGTTTCGCGAATCACATGATCGTCGCCGCCGATAAGGCATAAGGCCCGCGTAGTTGGAATGCCCAACGCTGCCATGGCTTCGCTGCATAGATATTCCCTGATGCTGGAGCGCAAAACTGCGCGGCCATCGCCATTACGAGAATAGCTTGTGGGACCAGCACCCTTGAGCACAATTTCCCAGGTGTGATCGGAGCCGGTGATTTCACCCAGCAACATGGCGCGACCATCGCCAAGCCGGGGAACGTAGGTTCCAAACTGGTGCCCGGCATACACCATAGCCAGTGCTTGCATGCCCGTTAATGTTTGATTTCCACTGAAGCATTGAACGAAATCGTTTGTAAACATTTCAGCTGGATCAAGTCCAATAAGCGTGGCTGTTTCGTGACTTGCGCTGATCAAGTGCGGGTTTTTTAAACCTTGTGGGTAGGCCGCAGAAAAAAAAGTGGGGCCTAATGAGTAATATCTATTCTGAAAACGTAACTTGTTTAAACGCTTCATCTCATGCCCGTTTATGTTTTAACAGTGTGGCGAGACAGGTCAGTAAACTTTCCATTTCATTATCAGTACCTATGGTAATGCGCAGAAAATTACTGATGCGGGGCTGATTGAAATGTCTGACCAGTATGCCTTGTTCTTTTAAGGCTTGATAGAGATACGTGGCTTCATGCTGAGGATGAGACACGAACAGGAAATTGGCCGATGAATCGATCACCCGAAAACCCAGTGCTTGTAATGCATTCTGCGTGCTTTGACGCGTGGAAATAATCTGTTTGCAGATGTGTTGAAAATAGGTTTGATCTTTGAGTGCCGAAACCGAACCTGAAAGAGCGAAATGATCAAGCGGGTAAGAATTAAAGGAATTTTTTATACGCTCTAACGCTTCAATTAAGTGTTTATTTCCAAGCGCAAAGCCACAACGTAAACCCGCCAAAGAACGTGACTTTGAAAAGGTTTGTACCACTAAAAGGTTAGGGTATGAATCTATCAGCTCAACCGCAGATTCTGCGCCGAAGTCGACGTAAGCTTCGTCAATGACGACCACCGCGTGTTTATTATTTTCCAATAATTTGACAATGTCATTGCGTTTGAGCGCCTTACCTGTGGGCGCATTGGGATTAGGTAAAATGATGCCGCTGTTTTTTCTGTTGTAATCCTCAACAGTGATCTCGAACGCGTCGTTCAAGGGAATTTCCTGGTATTGAATATTAAACAGTGAACAGTAGACTCGGTAAAAACTGTAGCTAATATCTGGGAAAAGTAAGACACCCTCCTGGCCAAAAAAAGCCTGAAAGCAGAATGCCAACACCTCATCAGACCCGTTGCCAACAAACACCTGATTATTCTGTAGATGAAAATAATCGGCGAGAGCGTTTTTAAGCAAACTGGCGTTAGGGTCAGGATAAAGGCGTAATTTTGACGAAATAGTTTCGATCAGTGTGGTAAACACATGAGGCGAAGGAGGGTAGGGGTTTTCATTGGTATTGAGTTTGATATAGGATCGGTCTTGAGGTTGCTCACCGGGTATGTAGGGGCTAAGACGCTTCACTGTCTCATTCCAGAACTCGCTCATTTCTTTACCTTTTTCAGTTGCTGCCTTTAGGGGTGGTGCTAATGATACGTAGCGAAGATGTTTCAATAAAGCCAAATTTGTAATTTATAGACTGAATATCTATGCGTGTTTTATGCGCGATTTTTACAGTACTGAAATAATGCTGTCATATTACTGTAATGAAGAATAGGAATAATTCCGCCAGCAAAAGTAGTTGCTTATTAAAACGTAAAACCAATGGGGATTCGCATGAAAAAAATCTTACTTGCCTTGCTTCCAACTGCAATAACAGCTTCAGCTGGTTTTGCCACAGCCAGTGAGCTGGCCACGGTCTATGGACGTGCTGATGTCAGTTATCAGTATGAGAATTACAAATACGGCGCGACCAATGAAGATGGTTCTACTTTTGTTTTAAAAAGTAATGCATCGCGTGTTGGTGTAAAAGGTGAGAAAGCACTGGATGCTGCAATTAAAACGATATACCAGTTGGAATGGGAAGTCGATTTTACTGACGAAGACACAAAAAATAATGATGGCGATAATATTATTAAAGCACGTAATACCTTTATCGGTTTGAGTGGTAATTTTGGTACCGTAATAGCGGGCATTAACGATACACCTTTAAAAGCCAGCCAGGGCAAAGTGGATCTGTTTAATGATAGCGATGCCGACATGAAGAACGTCATTCTAGGTGAGAACCGGGAAAACAGCATTGTGCAGTACAGCACACCTGCCTTTTTTAATGGCTTGGTTGCAACATTAGCAGTGATGCCAGGCGAACAAAAGGAAGATGGTGTAACGCCTGACGTCGATAATGGACCTGCGGATGCGGTTTCAGCTTCTATCGCTTATACCATGGAAAATCTTTTTGCGGCCTTTGCTGTAGACCAGGATGTTCAGGGTTATGATTCAATGCGTTTGACGGGGCAATATAAAATTTCCAGCGTCAATCTTGGTCTGATTTATCAGACCAGCGAGCTTTCAGACGGCACAGGTGACAGTGAAGACGGTGTGCTTGTCAGCGCTGCCTACGGTCTGGGTAAGAACGATTTTAAAATTCAATATGCCAGTTCCGACATGATGAATGTTGGCGGAGAGCAAATTTCACTGGGCGTGGACCATAAGTTGGCAGAAAAAACCAAACTTTATGCATTCCTGAGTAACTATACGGCAGATAATGATGCCAAAGAGAAAATGTTATTAGCAGCAGGTTTGCAGCATTCGTTCTGATTTTGAGTTAACTGAAAGAGAGCACATAAAAAAAGCCACTTCAATTTGAAGTGGCTTTTTTGTGTGCGTGTTTATTTGTGCGTGAAAAAATGATTACGCTTGATAACGTTTAAAGACTAAGCACGCATTTGTTCCACCGAAACCAAAGCTGTTTGATAACACTTGATTGAGTTGTACATTGTCACGACGCTCGGTGACAACAGGTATACCGACGGCTTCTGGATCAAGCTCATTCACATTGGCCGAGGCACAGATAAAATTGTTTTCCATCATTAGCAAGCTGTAAATGGCTTCTTGTACACCTGTAGCGCCCAGCGAGTGGCCCGTTAATGATTTGGTTGAGCTGATGGGTGGAATATTTTCGCCAAAGACTTCGCGGATTGCGCCCAGCTCGGCCGTATCACCCACCGGTGTGCTGGTGCCGTGGGTGTTGATGTAATCTATGTTGCCTGTTGTGCTTGCCAGTGCTTGTTGCATACAACGCACAGCGCCTTCGCCCGAAGGCGCTACCATGTCAAAACCGTCTGAGGTAGCGCCGTAGCCCACAATTTCTGCATAAATTTTGGCACCACGCGCTAATGCATGCTCAAGCTCTTCAACCACTACCATGCCGCCACCGCCAGAAATAACAAAACCATCACGGCTTGCGTCATAAGGTCTGGACGCTGTAGTTGGCGTGTCATTGTATTTGCTGGACAGTGCACCCATGGCATCAAACAGCATAGAAAGACTCCAGTGAAGCTCTTCTCCGCCACCTGCAAATACGATGTCCTGTTTGCCCATTTGAATTTGTTCAAGGGCATTGCCAATACAATGTGCGCTGGTGGCACAGGCTGAGGTGATCGAATAATTAACGCCTTTGATTTTAAAAGGCACTGCAAGACAGGCTGAGACGGAGCTGCCCATGGTGCGTGGTACGCGGTAGGGGCCTACGCGTTTAATACCTTTTTCTCGCATGATGTCGGCCGCTTCCACGATATTTTCACTGGATGCACCGCCCGACGAAGCAACTAAACCTGTGCGAGGATTCGATACTTGTTCTTCAGTGAGTCCTGCGTCTTTTATGGCCTGTTCCATCGAAAGATAGGCATAACAGGCTGCATCACCCATAAAACGTTTGATCTTGCGATCAATCAGCGCTTCAAGATCAAGATCTACTTTTCCAGCGATCTGACTCCGGAAGCCCATATTTTTGTATTCTTCCTGAAATGAAATGCCGGAACGTCCGTTTTTAAGCGAGTCAGTCACTTGTTCTTTATCAGTCCCTATGCAAGAAACAATTCCAATACCCGTAATCACCGCACGTTTCATGATTTTTACCCTTAAAAATTTTCCGTTGTAGTAAAAAGTCCCACTTTCAGATCTTTAGCCGTATAGATTTCTTTGTCATCCACATACATGGACGCATCACTAATACCCATGACCAATTTGCGCTCTATAACACGTTTCATATGAATGTGATAGAGTACTTTTTTGGCCGAGGGTAATACTTGTCCGGTAAACTTTACCTCGCCACAACCCAGGGCTCTGCCTTTGCCTGGATTACCTCGCCAGCCCAGATAAAAACCAATCAGTTGCCATAAAGCATCCAGGCCTAAACACCCAGGCATGACCGGATCGGACTCAAAATGACATTGAAAAAACCACAGATCCGGATGGATGTCCAATTCAGCGATAATTTCACCTTTATCGAATTCGCCCCCTGTATTTGCAATGTGCGTAATACAATCCATCATAAGCATATTGGGCAAGGGTAAGCGTGGAAGCACATTGCCTTGGGGGCCAATGAGTTGTCCATGACCACATTGAATGAGTTCTGTTTTTGTATAGGAGCTGCTAAGTTGCGTTGTTTCTGTCATTAATAATTACATCACGTTTCTTTATTTTTTCAGTCGACATGTTGTCAACAGTGTATTTTATCAAGTGTAATCGGCTTTATCGGATATTCTGCAGCCATACCAAAGCGGCCAATGTTAGCTTGCTGTGAAAAAAGAATCGAGAGATATTCCCGTTGCCAACTACTTTTTTTGATGTGAAATTCAGCCTGATTTCAGTCTGTTAATGGATGATGCTGAAGGACGTGCATTTGGACGAGAGTGCTTGCTTACAGTATCGACTGAGACGATGTTAAAAATAGATTAGCACTTTGCTCCACCACTTTGCTTTACTTTGTAGACGGCTCATGGACATTTATTATTTTCACTTTATGATAGGTGGCCTTTCATTTGCCTGATGCCTGACAATGCAAGTCATACGAATTAAAGAGGCTTGTTAGTAGTATGTACTCTTCTCATCACGCATCATCGATGCTTCTAAACAACTCACATGTGTTATCAACGAGGTTTTTGTGCTTGCTGAAGTAGGCCATTTTTCACTGATTATTGCACTTTCTGTGGCTTTATTGCAGGCAACATTACCTCTGTGGGGCGCGCATCGTAATTATACGCTCTGGATGGCGGTCGCTCGACCGGCTGCGTTGGTTCAATTTTTATTTGTCGTATTGGCTTTTGTCAGTTTGATCGCCTTGTTTCTGCAAAATGATTTTACAGTGTCTTATGTTGCCATGCAGTCGAATAGTCACTTGCCCTATTGGTATAAGATTTCAGCTGTGTGGGGCGGTCATGAAGGATCTCTTTTGTTGTGGGTGCTTATTTTGGCTGGCTGGTCGGCCGCCGTTGCTGTTTTTTCTTCAACCTTGCCTCTGGATGCCGTCTCCCGGATTCTGGCCGTCATGGGTTGGATATCCATTGGTTTTTTATTGTTTATTTTATTGACATCTAATCCCTTTGATCGGCTTTTGCCAAATTTCCCGCTGGACGGGAATGATCTGAATCCCTTATTGCAGGATGTCGGACTCATTATGCATCCACCTACGTTATATATGGGTTATGTGGGTTTTTCAGTGGTTTTTGCTTTTGCCATTGCCGGTTTGTTAAGCGGGCAACTTGACAGCGCCTGGGCGCGTTGGTCGCGGCCATGGACCTTGATCGCCTGGTGCTTTTTAACGGTAGGTATTGCGCTGGGAAGTTGGTGGGCTTATTACGAGTTAGGCTGGGGGGGCTGGTGGTTTTGGGATCCGGTTGAAAATGCCTCTGTGATGCCGTGGTTATCAGGTACGGCGTTGTTGCACGCCTTAAGTGTGACTGAAAAGCGGAAAGTATTTAAAGCATGGACGGTGATGTTGGCAATTATTACATTCTCTTTGAGTTTGTTAGGCACCTTCCTGGTGCGATCCGGGGTGCTGACGTCTGTTCATGCTTTTGCCAATGATCCGGAGCGCGGTTTGTTTATTCTTGGATTTTTAGCGATTGTAGTAGGTGGTTCTTTAACACTGTTTGCATTCAGAGCCTCGTTGTTTCAGGTGCAAGGACGGTATCAGCTGCTTTCACGCGAAACATTGCTGATGTTCGGGAATCTCTTGTTGATGGTCGCCACGTTTGCGGTGTTACTGGGCACCTTGTTTCCCTTGATTTCTGACGCGTTGAATTTTGGCAAACTGTCAGTGGGCCCGCCGTATTTTAATCTTGTTTTCACGCCTTTGGCTTTTGCTGCTTTATTGCTGATGGGTGCGGCACCATTTATTCAATGGAAAAAACAGGAAATCTCTTCGCTGATTTTTTCGTTGCGCTGGCAGGCCTTGCTGGCGGTTGTATTGGGAATCGCAGTGCCATGGTTGTATTTTGACCGCATCTATTGGCAAGTGGTTTTGGCGACCGGTTTCAGCGTCTGGCTCGCGATTTCAATGTTAAAAGATTTAAAAAATAAAACCTGTCATGGCACACATTTTTTTGCAGGCTTGGCTGCCTTGTCCAGAAGTTATAAGGGCATGATTCTGGCGCACTCAGGTATTGCTGTGCTAGTCATCGGTGCGTGTTACACCAGTTTCTACAGCACGGAAATGAACGTTCGCTTACAGACAAATGACAGCGTGACCATTAACGAATTCCGATATGTTTGGCTGGGTGTAAAAACACGGCAAGAGCAAAATTATATCGCTACTGTTGGGCAAGTGGATGTGTACCGTGGAGATAGTTTGTTTGCTCGCTTGTATCCTGAAAAGCGGGTCTATACCGTGCGACAGAATGTCATGACGGAAGCGGCAATTGATGGTTCTTTAATGCGTGATCTTTATGTGGCCCTAGGTGATTCCTTTGACGATGGTGCCTGGGCCTTGCGCATCAGCCACAAACCCTTTGTGCGCTGGGTGTGGTTGGGGGCGCTTATATCTGCTCTGGGCGGCGGCCTTGCATTGACGGACCGTCGTTTTCGTTTGCAACGCGCAGCATCCAGCGCGGCGGCTGAGGGTGTCGCGCCTGGGCTTAAGGTGAATGCATGAATCAAAAAAAAACCTGGCTCTATTTGCTGCCTCTGCTGGTTTTTGTTGTGTTGGGTGCCTTGTTATTGAACAGTTTAGGAAAAGATCCTCAGCTGCTACCGTCCGCAAAGCTAGGAAAACCCTTGCCAAACTTTAAGCTTCCTGTTTTAGGCAAGGAGGGAAGCTTCATAAGCGCCGGGCAGTTAAAGGGTCAAGTGTTTATGTTGAATGTATGGGCAACGTGGTGTCCATCCTGCCGAATTGAACATCCTGTGCTTAATCAACTGGCTGCAGAAGGTGTGATTATCTATGGTCTGAATTACAAAGATACGCCAGACGACGCGCTGAATTACCTGCAAACGCTTGGTAATCCCTACAAAAAAGTGATCAGTGATACGCGAGGCGACCTGGGACTTGATTTGGGTGTCTACGGCGCGCCTGAAACCTACCTTGTTGATGCAAACGGCATCATTATTTATCGACATGTCGGTGTTGTGACGCAGGAAAATTGGTTATCCACTCTTAAGCCGCTGTTAGAGCAGTCCAGGCGCACAGGTACTGACGAAAGAGGTCAAAAGTAATCATGCCAATTCTTCTATCTGTCTTGAAAATTGGGTTCATCGTAGTTCTGTTGAGCATCAAAGCCCTTACAGCGGAGGCGGCAATTGATGTTTACGACTTTAATACGCCGGAGCAAGAAAAAAGGTTTCAGACATTAACTGAAGAATTGCGCTGCCCAAAATGCCAGAACCAGACATTGGCTGATTCGAATGCCGACATTGCCAAAGATCTTAAAGCCAGAATTTATACGCTGATGAGCGAGGGTAAAAGTGATGAGGAAATTACTGACTACCTTGTTGAGCGTTATGGTGATTTTGTAAGGTACCGCCCGCCCGTCAAACCCCTTACTTTATTGTTATGGTTTGGTCCACTGCTATTGTTTTTATCGACCGCTTTTATTTTGCTTTGGCGTCTGCGGCGCATGACTAAAACCCCTCCTGAGGATGCGCCAACTGATGCGACACGTTTGCACGACGTAATTCGTCAGTATTCTGATCATACGCCCCAGTAGTCTAACGAGTCTCAGAGAGTCCGTATTTTATGAGCGTCTTTTTTTTAATCACCAGCGCCCTGTGTATGCTCGCCAGTGCTCTGCTGCTTTTCCCCATTTACCGTGTGCAATCGCGTGTGATTGATCGCAACAAGTTAAATGTGCAGTTATTCCAGGAGCGTCTTGGCGAATTGGCCATGGAGCAGGATAACGGATTGATTAGTGACGAACAGCGTCGCTCGGCAGTGCAGGAACTTGAAAGAAACCTGCTTGCCGACGTGCCCGTTCAAGCCAAAAACCTCAGTAATACAGCACAAGAAAACAAAACCACACCTGGTCTTTTATGGATTCTGTTCCTGTTTATTCCCTGTGTAAGCTTCTTGCTTTATAGCCAGATTGGTTCTCATCAGCGTTTAGTCACATGGACACAGCTGAAAGCAGACATAACACCGGCGCTCGATGATTTGGCGCAGGGCAAAGGGGTATCTGAATCCTTGGCCAAACAACCACTGGGTGCAGTGATTCATGTTTTGCAGGCTCGCTTACAGCAAGAACAAGAAACACCTCAAGGCTGGATGCTTTTGGCCTTGCTTTACGCGCAGTCAAATGATCAGGAATCAAGCATTCATTCGTTTGAGCGAGCATTACAACTGGACCCTGAGCGTAGTGAAATAAAATTGGCTTACGCAGAAACCTTGATTAGACAACAACAAGGCGTGTTGACGAAAAAAAGTACCGAACTTTTACAAGCGGTATTGCAGCAAGATCCTGCTAATACACGTGCTTTAACTTTTTTGGCGATGGGTTCTTATACTTCGGGTTTTTATGAGCAGGCCATAGTGCTCTGGAAACAACTGCTCTCGTTGCGACAAGGGCAGGCTGACGATGGAAAAGTGGCGTTGATTGAAAAGAGTATCGCCATGGCTGAACAGGCGTTGCGTCAGAAAAAGACACCCGATTCACCAGGCGTTACGCAAACGACGGCGCTGGATGATGAAATCAAACAGTTGCGAAGTCTTATTATGGCGCAAGGTAAATTGAGTCCTGAAAGTGAATCGTTATTGAAATCGATTTTTGCCCAGGATCCGGACAATAGCCAGGCGCTTGCTTTTCAAGCCATGGCCGCCTTTAATTCCGGGCAATATCAACGAGCGATTGATAGCTGGGAACAACTCCTGAAACAAAGAGAGCCCGACAGTGATCGCGCCACTCTGATTCGATCCAGCATTGAAAAAGCAAAAGCCAAATTAAATGAAAACCAGTAAGTGATATGAGTGTTATTGCGAGTCTCTTCCCCGGGTTTATTTCTGATAACGTAATCACATGAGCAAAAACAGCAAACTTGTTTACTCCACTGAACACGGTCGTATGTGCAGCCAATGCGCACGTCCGCTGGCGGACTGTCAGTGTCAAATACTAAAAAAACAACGCGTATTAAATGCCGAAGGCACTGTACGTGTGTTGCATGAAACCAAAGGTCGCAAAGGCAAGGGCGTGACCTTGATCAAGGGTCTGTCATTGACGGAAGAAGAACTACAAAACCTGGCAAAAACCTTAAAAGTCCTTTGCGGTTCGGGTGGTACAGTCAAAGACGGTGTAATTGAAATTCAGGGTGAACATTGTCAGTCTGTTACGCAGGCACTTCTTAAGCGTGGTTTGACTGTAAAACCTTCCAGGAACTAACTATCTTTTTGCCTCACTTTTGCGGATTGTATTCTGGCTGGCGGGAAGAAAGTCAAACCGTGTTTCTTGGATTGCCACTGCTATCTTATTGAGTCATGGGAAAAAAATTAACGCTTAAAAACTTACGCACATTTTCTGTGGATAACTTTGTGCATAGCCTATGTGTATATGACGTAGAAGGCATGGTTATTAGACTTGCGCAAATAGGACATTTTTTAACCAATTAAATAATACCTAATAAATACAATCAGTTATATATGTCAATTGGTTTCATAATTAAAAATGAATTTTAATCGCAATGTCCATTCATGCAATTTCTAACTGTGCATAAACAACTGATTTTTAAAATCAGTTATCGCAAAAAAAATGATTTTGCAAGTATTTAAAAGACCAAATTACGTTTTTGTTACGACAAATAACCTGAGTCGTGAATCGACGCTTATTGTGCATCGCCGAAATAGATTCCATAATCTGCCGCCTTTTCAATTCACTTAATGAGGACACAGAATGCAGGTTGCAGACGGCAAAGTTGTCTCTTTTCACTACGACCTTAAAGACGTATCAGGCGATTTGGTTGAAAGTTCGCGTGAGGGAGATCCGATCACCTATTTACACGGTCAAAACAATATCATTCGTGGCCTGGAAAACGCCTTGTTTGATAAAACAAAAGGCGAGCGCACTACGGTGACGCTGAGTCCTGAGGAAGGTTACGGATTGCGGCAGGAAAATACGATTCAACGCATTCCACTGAAACATATCCATTTGAACAAGAGAGAAAAACCACAAGCAGGCTTGGTTGTGCTGGTGGATACAGAACACGG
Organism: Pseudomonadales bacterium; assembly: GCA_036802845.1. Lineage (GTDB taxonomy): Bacteria > Pseudomonadota > Gammaproteobacteria > Pseudomonadales > UBA3067 > DAIRVL01. The sequence goes on from DAIRVL010000016.1 coordinate 14,625, forward strand.
CCCCCGTCAGGTCACCATCGTTAAAGCGGGCAAGTTCAGTGCTGATGTTGACACAAACCATCCGTTGGCCGGAAAAACGCTGGTGTTTGATCTGGAAGTGATTGATATACGTGACGCGAGCGACGAAGAAAAAGCGCACGGTCACGTGCACGGTGTCGGTGGGCATCACCATTAATACAGCGTTAGGCGACGCAAATGCAACCGACCGAACTCCAAGCTCTCCTCAATGCGGCCGTACAGCAGGGGATGTCTTATCCCTGGTGGGCGGCATTCGTGTTGGTAATCATCGGCTCTGCCATAGGTGCTTACGGCGCCTCCTACCTCAAGAAGCGTGCCGAGGACCACGCAACCAGAGAGAACTTCGCGGCTATCCGCGAGCAACTTCGGACGACGACCCGCGACACTGAGGAAATCAAGCAATATCTATCTGGCGAGGCATGGAGGCACCAGCAACAATGGTCTACGCTGGAGCGCTACTACAGCAGCTTGCTAACGCAGCTTCAGAACTTTCGCCTCGCTCTGTCGGAACTGAGCGACTACTACACGGAACCAGGATCGGAGTACACGCCAGACAGTCAGCAGGGCGACTACTTCTCGAAGTTGCTGACGGTGGCTCACGAATCACACCGAGAGATTCAAAAGCTGCTCGGGCCGGCGGCGCTTTACTTGTCAGATGGAACGGTTGACGCCTTGACTGACCTAGCTTCTAAGTATTGGAATCTTGCGAACTTCAGTAGCTGCACCGCAGAGTACGCTAGCGAATCTCACGCTCTAGTTAAGACTACGTACGATAACGTGCTGCTCGAGGCCAGGAGGCATCTGCATCTTGAGGAAGGCGACGCCTAACCCCTCCATCGAGCGGACGTTCCAAAGGCCGCTCCGCGCCCTTTGCGCCTCCGCTCATGTCGAACGTTATATTACAGCGATCAGCTTGATTTAAGTGTCAGCTCAAGTTGATCGCCGCGTGTGGCTCAAAAAAATAGCCGCAATTATTAATCCTTTAATTTATTGAATATTTTCACTGTCACCAAAAATATCCTGAAACAGCACCGTCGAAAGATAACGTTCGGCGGAGTCAGGCAAAATCACCACAATAGTTTTATTCTGATACCCGCTCTGTGCTGCCAGTCTTGCCGCGACTGCCGCCGCTGCACCGCTGGATATACCTGCCAATATGCCTTCTTCTTTCATCAGGCGGTGAGCGAAGTGTATGGCCTCTTCGTTGCTGACTTGTTCAACATGATCTACCAGAGATAAATCAAGATTTTTCGGAATAAAGCCGGCGCCGATCCCCTGAATTTTGTGCGATTGATGTTGTATAGGCTGCTGCTTAAGGGTATTGGTGATGGCTGTTGAGTCAGTGGGTTCTACGGCAACAGAAAGAATCGCCTTTTTTTGCTGCTGCTTAATATAACGCGATACCCCGGTAATGGTGCCGCCTGTGCCAACACCTGCAACCAGAATATCAATCGCTCCGTTTGTGTCTTGCCAAATTTCTGGCCCCGTGGTTTTTTCATGAATTTCGGGGTTGGCCGGATTTTCAAACTGTTGCAGCATCAGGTGTTGCGCCGGATCGCTGTTAACAATCTCTTCGGCGACGGCTATGGCCCCGCGAATACCTTTTTTGGGATCGGTGAGAATCAACTGCGCACCCAAGGCTTTCATCAATTTTCGACGTTCAATGCTGAAGCTCGAAGGCATGGTGAGTTTTAATTTATAGCCACGTGCAGCAGCGACGTAGGCTAAAGCCACACCGGTGTTGCCGCTGGTGGGTTCTACCAGGGTCATGCCGGGTTTTAGTAAACCTTTTTTTTCTGCATCCCACACCATGTTGGCGCCAATCCGGCATTTCACCGAACCGGCTGGATTCCGGCTTTCAAGTTTTGCGTATACGTGTCCAGTACAGATACGATTCAAACGTACCAAAGGTGTTTGACCAATAGAATAGGTATTGTCCTGATAGATAGTCATGAGAATCTCCGCTTATTATAGTTTTGCTCGCAATAGCCTACCCCAGGGTGCACTATGCGAGACATCACGTAAATCAAGCGGCATAATGCGTTTTTTTAGTCGGGCTTCCAAGTACTTTTTTCGTGCCAGGACGGACACGTTTTGTGCAAAAGGAAAAGTGAATGCATGAGCTTTCTTTGTGTGAAACTATTCTGTCCATTCTTGAAGAGTGTGCGCAACAAGAACACTTTTCACAGGTTACAGGTGTTCATCTTCTGCTGGGCGATTTGAGCTGTGTTGAAGCTGATGCCTTACGCTTTTGTTTTGATGCCATTAAACCAGACACGCTTGCACAGCAGGCAACTCTGATTATTGAACAAGTGCCGGGGCGTGCACGTTGCAAGTCGTGTGGTCAGGATGTGGTCATACAGAGTTATATTGATAATTGCTCATACTGTCAGAGCGCTGATCTGGATATTGTGGCGGGTGATCAAATGCAAATAAAATTTTTAGAGGTGTGTTGATGTGTACCGTATGTGGCTGTCACGCTATTGACCATGACCATGACCATGACCATGACCATGACCATGACCATGACCATGACCATGACCAT
>DAIRVL010000016.1:17287-25391 GCA_036802845.1 Pseudomonadales bacterium
GACCGGACGGAAGGTGGTCATCATCATCGTTTGATCAATCTGGAAAAAAATATACTCGATAGCAATAACCATTACGCCAGACACAATCGAGCGTTGTTCAACAAAAAGAACATCCTTGCACTGAACCTGGTATCGAGCCCGGGCGCAGGCAAAACCACCTTGCTGGTTAATACCCTAGAAAAATTGAAATCAAGCTGCGCCATCAAGGTGATTGAAGGCGATCAGCAAACGTCGTTTGACGCCGAAAAAATACGGGCGACCGGCGTGCCGGCCGTGCAAATCAATACCGGCAAAGGCTGTCACCTTGAAGCTCATGGGGTTGGGCATGCGCTTGAGGAACTTCATCTTGCGCCGCATGACCTGTTGTTTATTGAAAATGTGGGCAACCTGGTGTGTCCGGCTGAATTTGATCTGGGCGAACAAAATAAAGTACTTATCTTGTCGGTCACTGAAGGGGAAGACAAAGCGCTGAAGTATCCGCATATCTTTCATGCTGCCTCGTTATTGCTTATCAGCAAAATAGATCTTTTGCCTTACGTCGATTTTGATTTGCAACAGTGCATTCATTATGCACGGCAAGTGAACCCTGCCATTGAGATATTACCGCTTTCAAGCAAAACAGGCGAAGGCATGGCCGCGTGGTTCGCCTGGTTAGAACGGGCGCGACAAAATCTGGTGCGGGTGGTTTAGAATCATGTGCTTGGCGATGCCAGTTCAGGTTATTAGTGTTGATGTTTCTGCTGATACAGCGAAGGTGAGTTTGGGTGGCATTCTAAAAGAAGTGTCGCTGGCCCTGGTGGACGATGTCAGCGTGGGCGACTATCTGCTGATTCATGTCGGATTTGCTTTAAATAAACTCGATGAAGACGAAGCCACCAAAACGCTGGAGATTTTTGCCGAACTAGCGCGTTTGCATGCCATGGAATAACGCATGAAATACATAGATGAATTCCGCCAGCGGGATGTGGCACAGGCTTTGGCGTCTGAGATCAAAAAAACAGTGCGTCCTGATCGTTTTTACCGCTTGATGGAATTTTGCGGGGGACATACGCATGCTATTTTTCGTTACGGTTTACCCGATTTAATGCCCGATAACGTTGAATTTATTCATGGTCCGGGTTGCCCGGTCTGTGTGTTGCCCTCCTCCTGTATTGATCGGGCTATTGAGCGTGTACAAGGCTATGACGCAATTCTGTGCACCTACGCCGATATGCTGCGGGTTCCAGCCAGCGGTGGAAGTAGCCTGTTTAAAGCCAAAGCAGCAGGCGCAGATATTCGTATGGTGTATTCACCTTTTGATGCACTGAAAATAAGTCAGGATAACCCGCAGCGACAGGTTATTTTTCTGGCCATTGGTTTTGAAACCACTACACCGCCCACTGCCGTGGTGATTAAGCAAGCTGCAGCCATAAAACAGCCGAACTTTTCCGTTGATTGCAATCATGTGCTAACCCCGGCTGCTTTGCTGGCTATTTTGACGCCTGCTGATGGACAGCTGAATATAGACGGTTTTATCGGCCCCTCGCACGTGAGCACGGTGATCGGCAGTGAGCCCTATGAATTTTTTGCACGCACCTATAAAAAGCCCATGGTGATTTCGGGTTTTGAGCCGCTGGATGTGATGCAGTCGATACTCATGCTCATACATCAAATTAACCGCGAGACTTATTGTGTTGAAAATCAATACAGTCGGGCTGTTACTCCAGGTGGCAATCGTAAGGCACAGGCCTTAATGGCTGAAGTATTTACGCAGACGAAAAGTTTTGAATGGCGTGGTCTGGGCCATTTACCGCACAGCGCCTTGCAAATCAGGGAAAATTTCAGCGCCTACGATGCGAACCTGCGCTTTCCGGTTGAAACAACTCCGGCAAGTGAAGTGAAAAGCTGTCGTTGTCCGGAAATTATTCGAGGCATTAAAAAACCACATCAATGCAAATTGTTTGGCACGTCATGCACCCCGGAAAATCCTTTGGGTGCCTGCATGGTGTCGTCAGAAGGCGCCTGTGCGGCTTATTGGTCCTATGGGCGTTTCAGAGATCCTCGTTATAAGATCAATACAATCAATGAAGCATAAATCCATTACTTCAACTATCAGAACACCTTTTAATCGTTTGGATATAAAAAACGGCAGGGTAGAACTGGTGCATGGCAGCGGCGGGCGTGCCAGTGCGCAACTCATAGAAATGCTCTTTAAAACGCATTTTGATAATGACTTACTGGCACAAAATAACGATCAGGCTTTATTTGCTGTGGACGCGGGTCGTTTAGTGATGACTACCGATAGTTATGTTGTCTCGCCTTTGTTTTTTCCGGGCGGTGATATTGGCAGTTTGGCGGTGCATGGCACCGTGAATGATCTGGCCATGGGTGGGGCAGTGCCGCTTTATCTTTCAGTGGCCTTTATTCTGGAAGAAGGTTTGGCGCTAAAGGTTCTGGAAAAAATTGTCATCAGTATGGCCAGGGCCGCCACAGAGGCGGGGGTTAAAATTATCACCGGCGATACTAAAGTGGTGGAGCGGGGTAAAGGGGACGGTGTGTATATTAGCAGCACCGGAATTGGCCGTGTGCCGTCCGCCGTTAATTTTTCGGGTGATCAGGCCCAACCGGGTGATGCCATTATTCTCAGTGGTAGCTTGGGTGATCATGGTATTGCCATCATGTCACACCGGGAAAATCTGCAATTTGAAACGCAAATTGTGTCCGACAGCGCCAGTCTGGCCGATCTAGTGGCTTGTATGATCGAAGTCGTGCCCGGTATCCGTTGCCTGCGTGATCCAACACGTGGCGGCCTTGCGACAACGCTCAATGAGCTGGCGCAACAATCCAGAGTGGGCATGCTGATTCACGAAAATACCCTGCCGATCAAACCGCAAGTTTCAGCGGCGTGTGAGTTATTAGGGCTGGATCCGCTGTATGTCGCCAACGAAGGCAAACTGGTATGTATTTGTGACCCTAACGATGCGCATAAACTCCTCAGCGTGATGCGACAACATCCGCTAGGCCATGATGCCAGCATCATAGGCCGCGTTCTGGCCGATGAGCACGCCTTTGTACAAATGGAAACGCTCTTGGGTGGGTATCGTATGGTTGATTGGCTCAGTGGCGAACAATTGCCACGTATTTGTTAATTTGCAGACTTCAATATTCCCGTTTCTGGCGGGCATAACGCAAGGCGATAAAAAATGCCAGCCGCAACTCAGCGAGTCTATTCATCTTGCTTACTTCTTGGGTTTTGTTCATCTGATCCGTTTGTAAAAACAATAATAAAAGAACATTGCATATAACTAAAAGGTTTATATTTATGCTATTCATATTCTTTATTGTTTTTAATAAAAGCCCTATTCTAGCGACGCTTTTTAACGACTTAACAGAAGGAATTTAGTGTGGAATGGCAAGGCTGGTTTTCTTTAGCACTGACGTTCAGTGCGTTATTGGTGATGGTTTTCACAAATATCGGTCCGCATTTGGTCATGATGGGAGCGCTCACCATCTTGAGTGTTTCCGGCATTCTGACGCCCCGTGAAGCACTGGAAGGTTTTAGTAATGATGGTTTGATTACAGTGGCGGTCATGTTTATGGCCGCTGCAGGAATTTATTCCTCCGGCGGCGTCGACTTGCTGGTGAATAAGTTATTAGGGCAGCCAACATCGCTACGTTCTGCACTGGCGCGTTTGATGATACCGGTCACGCTGTTGAGTGCATTTCTCAACAACACGCCGCTGGTTGCGACCATGATTCCAGCCGTTCATGCCTGGGCGCGCAAAATTGACGTCGCACCTTCCAAACTGATGATCCCATTAAGTTACAGTGCCATTCTTGGCGGCACTATTACCTTGATTGGCACCAGCACCAATCTGGTGGTGAATGGACAATATCAGGCACTCACCGGTCACGAAGGATTTTCCTTATTTGCCATCACACCCATTGGTTTGGCGGTAGCTATAGCCGGGGTGCTTTACATGTGGTTGTTTTTCCCCAAGCTCTTGCCTAATTACAAAGATAAAAATGCCTTTGGTAATTTGCGCGAATTCACCTTGGAAGTATCCGTTGCCCACAATGGTCCTTTGGTTGGAAAAACGGTGGAAGAAGCGGGTTTGCGGCATTTAAAACGCATTTTTTTGATTGAAATTGAACGTGCTGATACTGTTATTGCGGTTGTTTCAGCCGATGAAAAATTATGTGGTGGCGATCGTCTGGTGTTTGCTGGCGATACCCAGGCAATTTCTGATCTGTTAAGAATCAACGGCATTATCCCTTCGGTGGATGATACGCATGCGGCCTCACTGGTGAAGGACCGTTCAGAACGCTGTCTGGTGGAGGCCGTTGTTTCACCCCATTGTGAAGCAGTAGGTCACGCCATTCGTGACGCCAAATTTCGCAACCGTTATGGCGCAGCCGTGCTTGCCGTGGCGCGTAACGGCGAACGTGTGCAGGGTAATCTGGGGAATATTAAACTTGAAGCCGGTGATACGCTGTTGTTAGAAGCAAGGCCGGCATTTGTGACGCGGCAGCGTTATAACAAAGACTTTCTATTGATTAATGACTTGAACACAGAGCAGCCGAGGCATGATCGTGCGTATCTGGCTTGGGCAATTTTGGCTGGCATGGTCATTACTGCCGGTTTTGGTTGGTTAAGTATGCTAAATGCTGCGCTGATAGGGGTGGCTTTAATGATCATTAGCGGTTGCTGCTCTATAGGGCAAGCCGAAAAAAGTGTCGATTTTACCGTGATCATCACCATCGCGGCTTCGTTTTCCCTGGGCGCCGCGTTAAGCAAAACCGGTGTCGCCGCTTATCTGGCAAGTGCGCTGATTGATTTCAGTCATGGCACACCGTGGTTGTTGTTGGTAATGACCTATGTCGCCGTAACCATGCTTACGGAAATCATTTCCAACAATGCAGCGGCTATTTTGATTTTACCTATTGCGCTGGAAATGACCGAAAAAGCCGGCTTGAATGCTGAGCCCTTTGTTTTTGCCATTATGATGGGGGCCTCGGCCAGTTTTGCGACCCCCATTGGTTATCAAACCAACCTGATGGTTTATGGTCCTGGAGACTACCGATTCAAAGACTTTTTACGCGTAGGCATTCCCATGAACATTTTTATGGGCATGATCACGCTCACCCTTTTGTTACTTTTCTGGCCACTGGTAAAAACCTGAGCTTTAACGGTATTACGCTGACCACGCAAAAAACACGTGTTACCTGTGAATAGATAAGCAGCGTTGAATCTCAAAAAGAAATTCAACGCTGCTTAACCCGTCTGACTGAAAAAAATCCCGCGCCCTTGTGCTTCTAAATTCTTATGACTAGTGTTAATCAACAAGTGTTTTTTCGCCTGCAAGTCAAACGCATAAAAATTTAACAAGCTTTCATAACGTAATAATCGTCGGGTAATCATTCTATTTCCTGATGAGGGATGCTGATGAGGGAGATTTATGAAGTACTCTTCCAAACTTAGATTACAGATACTTTTTCCTGTTGTGCTTTTAACAAGTTTGCTTTTGGTTTTTATAGTGCTTGATAAAAGACAGCAGACTCAGGTAGAGAATCTTTTCGTTATCAGTCAAGTGCAAAGCTCTCTTGCTTCAGTGGAGCTGGATTACGAGAATTTAAGAAGAAATATTTTTGAGCGTGTTAACCATGCCGGTCATAGTGAAAAACAACAACAGCTGGCTAACGAAGGAAAATCAAAATCTCAAGAAATACAGCAATTAATTCAGGGAATTTCTGAACGTCTTGCTTTTACAAAAACAGACACCTCCATTCTGTCGCAAGATATGCGCTTATATACCGCAGAGTTTCTGCGCGTAAGTCAATTATTCGATACAGATCAAGCCAAAACAGCTGAATTTGAACGATTTGAATTGTTATTTTACACATCTAACAAAAGTGTGAAGGCTTTAAAAAATGAATTAAATGCGTACACAAATAATACCGTGCTGCCTGCATTGAAAACGATTAAAACAATTCAACGCAATGTGGGTGTTTTGGGTATGGCATTAATTTTGGTCTGCACATTTTTTCTTATGAAGGCAATAAAAAACATTACCCAAATCCTGGGCGATGAACCCGCAATGATTTTCAAGCTGCTTGAAAAAATAAAACATTTTGATTTCTCGATTACCCCAAGTGGATCACAAGGCTCCGTTCGATGGTCTTTGGGTGAAGTGGTCGAAGATTTATCCAGTTTTATGGCGGCGATTTATGACACCGCAAATGAACAAACAAGACGTACTGGAATGTTACGACGGAATTTTGATTCCACTGTTGCAGGCATGGATGAAATACAAAAAAATGCAAACGTACTTTCCTCCTCAATGCAGCAGTTAACAACAACGGTCAATGAAGTGGCACAAAATATCAAGTTGGCGAATACGAATACTCAACAAGCTCAACTTTACTCGTCTAAGGGGGTAAATGAGGCTACGTCAACCATTGAGTTGATTAAAACAATGGCTGCCAGTATTGAGCTGTGTGTACTGACAATCAACGAGCTTAATAAAAAAAGTCAGCAGATTACCAGCATTCTTGATGTAATTGCGGGTATCTCTGATCAGACCAATTTATTGGCACTCAATGCTGCCATTGAAGCCGCAAGGGCAGGCGAAGCCGGCCGAGGATTTTCTGTTGTGGCAGAAGAAGTCAGAACCTTGGCTTCAAAAACGAATGACGCAACCAAGTCCATACGCAAAATGATTGATGAGCTTAACGCAGGAACCTCGAGTGCGGTTCACAATATGCAGCAAACCCATGAGCAAAGTGTACGTGTTGTTGATAATACGCATACGCTAGGTCAAGCCTTGCAATCAATTGCTGTAACTATTGAGCAATTAGTAAATATCAATGCACAAATTTCTACCGCAGTAGAACATCATTCTATTGTGGCTGCACAAGTGGCCGACAGTGCTCTCCAAGTGTCGGCCATTGCCAGTGATGTAACGGGTCGATCCAGAAGCGATCTGCGTTGGGTGATGGAGCTGAATTTCTTAAGTCGAAGCGCGATTCAATTAACCAGCAGATTTAAATTACCCGATGTGTTTACCAAATATATCAAATTAGGCGAAGAAGAACTTGATAAAAGAAGTGATGTCATTGCAATGTGGCATGAAGGTTTTATCCTCAAAATACCCAGCATGGATCATCAGCATAAAAAAATATTTGATACTATTAATATTCTATATAAGACATTCTCGAATAATGGCAGCAAAGCACAAATTATGTCTGTTATAAATGAACTTGCCAGTATCTCGCTGAAACATTTATCCGATGAAGAGCAATTACTTAAACGGGCCAACTATAAAGATTTTGATGAACACCTTAAAACGCATGATGCATTAAGAGTGGAATTTTATGCGCACATAAAGACGATAAACACCGAAATGTCAGACGAGAATTTAATAAAATTTATTATGTTTTTGAGAAACTGGATAATTGATCATATCTTTGCAACTGACCGACGTTATGCAAAAAGTTTAATTATTGCGGGAATAAACTAATCGGCTAACAGCATTTACATTCCATGATGGTGTGCCGGCAGCAAATGTGGCCCGAGCAGTGTCCACAGTCCGAAGAGACAAATAAGCAAGCCCGCCAGCTTTCTATAGCCGGGTCGTTGAAAAAAGGTCTGGAACCCGGCGGCCACACTGCCGGTGGCTAATACGGCGGGCAGGGTACCCAGGCCAAAACACAGCATAATCAATGCGCCGTTTAAGACATGCTCGGCAGCGGCAGACCAGAGCAGCACGCTGTAGACCAGTCCACAGGGCAGCCATCCCCAGATCAAACCAATGCAGTAGGCTTTCCATAAGGTGTTGACGGGTTTGAAATAATTAATGGCCGGTGAGATTATTTTCCATAATCCTGCAGCGGCGTGTTCGAGGTGTACCAATACCCGCCACCAGTTGGCCACATACAGGCCCATCAAAATGAGCATGATTCCTGAGAAACTGCGAAAAATAATCACCGCGTTATTGTCGATCATGCCTCCCAGTGTACTGCTCACTGTGCTGACCAGCGCGCCAGCCACTGCGTAACTGCTAATGCGCCCGAGTCCAAACAGTAAATGGTAGGTGAAAATACGCCATTTTTGTTGGGAAAGGGG
>DAIRVL010000017.1:0-25338 GCA_036802845.1 Pseudomonadales bacterium
TGTGGCTGGCAGATCTGTTTATTGCGATAGGTTGAGGTGCTATTCATGGTCGCAGCGTTATCTGCAATTACATGAACATACGCCTGATATCATTCAGTTGATCTGGATCAAAAGATCGAAAATTAATTGCGTTATAGTGGCCCCATCAACGTAAATAATGTGGAGAGATGGTTATGAAATTAAACGCAAAAAAACTGGGTGTCATTACAGCGAGTCTTGTTTCCTTGTCAGCGGTAAATGCATTTGCCTACGAGGCCGGTGATAAAATTGTCCGTGGCGGATTAACTTTTGTATCGCCGAATGATGAGAGTTCATTAAACGGTACGGATGTGGTGACGGTTGACGATGGTTTGTCACTGGGTTTTAGTGGTACTTACATGGTCAACAATCAAGTCGGTGTGGAATTGTTGCTGGCGTTGCCATTCAAGCATGATGTAAATGGCACCGGTCCTTTGGCGGGCGTCGCTGTGGGTGAAGTGCAACATCTGCCGCCTACCGTGAGCGTCCAGTATTATCCTGAACTGGGTCTTGGCAAATTTCAGCCTTATGTGGGAGTGGGTTTGAATTACACCACTTTTTTTAGCGAAGAGCTCACGCCAGCCGCTAAAGCAGCCTTAAACGCAACGAGTTTGGAACTGGATGATTCCTTGTCTTATGCTGTGCAGGTAGGTGCCGATATCGAATTAGCGCAGAATTGCTACGTGAATGTGGGATATTGGTATATCAATATTGAAACAGACGCGACCGTTAAAGCGGCTGCGGGTGATATAAATATTGGCGTGGATATCAATCCGCATGTCTTTATGGTGGGTGGTGCTTACAAGTTTTAAGCCGCCTGCGTGACGAGGACGGTCGCTAACAAAGGGCTTCCGTCCTTACTTTTTTCCCGCGTATTATTTTCTATTCTTCTCTTCGTTATTTTGGGCTGACTGACCCAGTGTGCAACAAAATCTCAATATAAGTGGAAAGCTCGAGAATTGCCGGGTGCTGCAGGTGCGGGTCTGTTCGCCAGCAAAAGTCAATGTGCCCCGATTATTCCGCGATATAACATGGCTTGCGTGCAAGCTTTCTGTACCGTTAGACGCTCTTGGTCACCAGGAGCGTTTCGGGAAGGGCTTGTTATGTGGGGGTATTTTTATCGGCTTGAATGGCGGTGAGTGCAATGGTGTAGACAATGTCATCCACTGAGGCGCCGCGTGATAAATCATTCACCGGTTTGGCGAGCCCTTGTAACATGGGGCCAATTGAAACAACATTGGCTGCACGTTGAACGGCTTTATAGGTGGTGTTACCCGTATTCAAGTCGGGAAAAATAAACACGGTTGCATGCCCGGCGACCGACGAGAGCGGTGCTTTTTGTTTGCCCACCGATTCAATCGCGGCGGCGTCGTATTGCAAGGGGCCGTCTATCAATAAGTCGGGGCGTTTTTGTTGGGCAAGAGCCGTGGCTTTTTTTACTTTATCAACGTCGGCGCCCGCGCCAGAATCACCGGTAGAATAACTGATCATGGCCACGCAGGGCACAATGCCAAAGGCGCGTGCTGAATCAGCACTTTGAATGGCAATGTCGGCTAATTGCTCGGCGTTAGGGTCGGGGTTAATGGCGCAGTCACCGTATACCAGCACCTGATCAGGCAAACACATAAAAAAAATCGACGAGACCAACGCTGCGTTCGCTTGTGTTTTAATTAATTGCAATGCCGGACGAATCGTGTTGGCGGTGGTGTGGACAGCGCCTGAAACCAGGCCGTCTGCTTCACCAAACACCATCATCAAGGTGCCCACAACCACGTTGTCTTCCAGTTCCTGATGGGCACGTTCTTCCGACAGACCTTTATGCCGGCGCATTTGAAGCAGCGGGTTCAGGTATTTTGTTCTATACGGTGTCGGGTCGAGTAATTCCAAATCGGGCGGGATTTGAATGCCATGAGCCGCAGCGACTTGACGAATATGTTCCGGCTTGCCCAATAACACACAGCGAGCAATCTTGCGCTCGCTGCAAATAACGGCGGCACGTAAGGTGCGCGGTTCATCACCTTCGGGTAATACAATACGTTTGTTTGCCTGACGCGCCCGTTGGGTGAGTTGATATCGAAAGGCCGCCGGCGACAAGCGTGGTTCGTGGGGAATTTGCAAACGGTCGCGCAAGGCCAGTGCATCAATATGCGTGGCGACAAAATCCATGGTGTGTTGCGCACGGATAACATCATCAACAGCAATCGGGCTGTTGAGCGCTGGTGCCAGTTGCAGGGCAGTTTCGTAGGTATCACTGGCCACCGATAACACCGGTAAACCTTTGGCCAACGCAGGGCGACATAAGTTCATAATGGCCGGCGAGGGTGTGCGGCCCTCGGTAAACAAGATGCCTGCCAACTCGATGCTGTTTAATGCCGCTAAGCTCGCGGCCATGGCCACGGTATCCCTGTCGCCGGGCGTGACAACCAAAGCGCCGGAGAGTAAATGAGGCACAAGATGGGTTTCGCTTTGTGCGGCCAGAACAATGCTTTTCACGCGCCGTTCTTGGATGTCTCCCTCATTTAATATATCGGCGTGCAAAAATTTGCTTATGTCGATAGTGCGTGGCGCCGACAGCATGTGATTGTCAGGAATGCAGCCTAACAGCAATAAACCTGCCGAACTGAACAGGGTGCCGTGTTCTTGTAAGCGCTCCAGCGTTATAGGGTGCTGGTCATGGGGTGCTGCATCACAACGGTTGAGAATACAGCCTGCAATTCGAGTATGGGTGAAACCGTCAAATAAATTGACGGCCATCTCCAAGCGTTGTACCAATGCGCCGATGCTGCACGCGGCAGGTGTATCCACCAGAATCACATCGGCGTCGAGTGCTTTGGCCATACCCGCGTTTAGCTGGTTTGTGTCCGCGTCCGCACGACTGGCTACCAGCCCTTCGACGATGACGACATCAGCTCCGCCCGACACCGCCAGGCGGGCTTGTTCCACGCGTTCTACCACGGCTTCCATTACCCGTGCATCGTTGCCTTGTTTTAACCATTCGCGTGCGCTTTGCATGGCGAGCGAGGCGGGTGGTGCTAAGGATGTGGTTAGTTGTATCAGCTGCGTGGTGTGATCCAGCGGGGTGTCATTGGAGCCGTTTTGTATAATGGGTTTGCAGAAGGCCACTCGTAAACCGACGGAATCCAGGGCATGCACCAGCCCCAAACAAACGGAGGTCAGACCTATGCCTGGCGCGGTGGGTGCAATAAATAAGGCTTTGGTCATGGTTGTTCTCGGGGTGTATTGTCTAGCAATTTGAAAGTATCTTGCGCAATCATAAGTTCCTCGTTAGCGGCAATCACTAAAATAGGGTGACTGTTTCTAGCATGGATAAATCCTTCGCTCGATGCACCATGGAGCACATTTTTTTCTGCATCAACAAATAAGCCTAAAAAAGCCAATTGTTGCAGGGTTTTTGCACGAATCAGGCCGGAATGTTCACCAATGCCGCCGGTAAAAATAAGCCCGTCCATGCGCCCCAACGCCACTGTTAAGGCGGCAATACTTTTGGCCAGGCGGTAGCAAAACAAATCGATGGCGCGCTGAGCGCCCACATGACCTTCGCTGGCGGCGTGTTCGAGGACGCGCATGTCATTTGATAACTCGGATACCCCCAGCAAACCGCTGTGAGAATTCAATTGCTCGTGTATTTCGTCCAGTGTCCAACCATAGGTGCGTGCCAAATAATGCGGTAAACCCGGATCAATATCACCGCAGCGGGTGCCCATAATTAAGCCCTCAAGGGGCGTGAGTCCCATGGTGGTATCGCGACTTTCGCCGTTTAAAATAGCGCAGGCACTGCAACCGTTGCCCAGATGGGCACTGATCAGTGCTAATTCAGTCAGGGGACGTTGCAAAATTGAGGCGGCCTGCAGGGCAACATACCTATGATTGGTGCCATGAAAACCGTAACGACGCACGCCCTGCTGTTGATACCATTGCCAGGGCACGCCATACAAAAAAGCCGAAGGAGGCAAGCTGTGATGAAAAGCCGTATCAAACACTGCGATTTGTGGGCAGTCGGGTAGACGCGTGTAACAGGCATAAATGCCGGCTAGATTGGCCGGATTATGCAAGGGCGCCAGGGTGCAACAATCTTCGATGGCTTTTAAACTGGCTGCGTCGATACGTGTGGAGCTTCGAAACTGCTCACCTCCGTGCACTACGCGATGACCAACGGCGGAAATAAGCGGCAAAAGTTCGTGTTGTTCCAGAATCGTCAGTACCTGTATGACTGCTGCTTCGGTATCGGCTTGGGCAAGGTTTGCCTGCTGATTGATTAAACCACTCAGGCGCAAGCTCGCCTCTGCGCTGTGCAAACGTTCGGCGATGCCGTCTAATACGATGCTGTGGTGAGCTTCTTCCACCAGACAAAATTTAAGTGATGAACTGCCAGCATTTAATACCAGAACCAAACGTGTAATAGCCATATTGAACGCCCCAAGGTCTGAGAGCCTCAAGATATACCACAATTTTCGATCAATGCGTATTTGATGCGCACCCCGTTCAGGGATCGGTTTTTAAACCAGCTCCCTGCCTTGGCTGATGACGCTAAGCAGCTCATTGCAGCCTGTTTGCAGTGTGGATTGCAAAAAACACAGGTCTTCAAAGCGCCAGTCTGGAATGTCTATTTTCCCGGTGGGCGTGTAACCCGGCAAATTGGCCCCCCAAAAGAGTTTGTTATACAGGTGAATACCGTTTTCATTTTCGTGCAACTCAAGAAAATGACCGCTGTTGTCACAACTGTTGAGCACATCACTCAAGGTGTTCCACACACCGAGAAAATATTCGCAGTTAACATCCGGGCTGGGATGGGCCAGCCAGAACAAGGCCTCGTTAAAATCGACATTGCCAAAATGGGTGACGCTGTTGGTGTTTAGCACCAGACTGTTGCTGTCAGCATAGTTGATCAGCGGGTTGACCGTTTGCGCAAACAGCAGGCGATTTTGATCCGTCAGTACGCCGCTGGTTTCATCGTCAAACCAGAGCATGAACAGTGACTGTTCGGCAAATAAAAGTTGAACGACGTGGTATTGCATCAAGTTCTTTCCAGCTCAACACAAAGGACTTATTGATTCAAATAGCGATTCAGGTCAAACAGACCGGTGTTCACGCCATTAAGTGCCCGGTTTTTTTGTTGTAACCAATCGACTTCAGACCAGAAGTCTGGATGGGTGCGCCGTAAACCCCAGCGCAGATTAAGCGCTTGTAAGGCTTTTTCATCATTCAGTTGCCCCAAGTCGTGCACAAAGGTCTGGAGTTCTTCGACCGGTACGGTGTAAATGTAGTTGGGATAACTGCCCGTCAGTGTGCGCACCAAGGTGAGCGAATCATTTTTGGGTAATCGTCTTAAATCTTCACCAAAAATAAAATTAACACTTCGGTGTGCTTTGTTGTGGATGAGGGTAAACGCAGCATCCTGTGCACTGTTTTTAAATTTGATGCGCAGAAAAACCAGATCGGGAATCAAATTGGTTTTTTCACCTTTTATCCGGGTGATAGGCAACAGTATTTGTTCCAGCGGACTGAAGGGTTTTTGCAGCGTGGGCGAGGCGTGCCAATAGGGGCTGATATTATAAGCCGCACCCGATGTTTGTGTGTGTTGAGCAATTTGCTGCAATAAGGCTTTCTTGGCACTTTTGGATTCCAGACGGGCGGTGCTTGAGGGTTTGGATAAACCGGCATGATCAAATAAAAATGTTTCCAGGCTGGGTGGAATACTTTGATACCAGCCTTGATGCTCGGTCTGACGCTGATTTATTGGCAGAAACTGAATAAAATTACGTTCGCTTTCCATACGAAGAAAATCCATATACAGCCGCGTAGACAGCTGATGACCGACGTTGCCGTATTCATTATAACCGGCCACTAGTAAATAATAGATACGTTCGAAAATGGGGTAGTCGATAACCCAGGCGGTTTTAGGCGTGGCGCCAATAAAACCTTTCAGCACGCTGGCGCTGTCATGATGACGGAAAATCGTCAGTCCGCCATCACCGTCGGGGCCATTGCCCGGCCAAATCAAATTGAGTGTGTATGGACGGTTGTTTTGCTGCAGCAGCTCTTGTTTTTCCCTTAAATATTTTTTTTGTTGCTGCGCGTAAAAAGTCCAAGCGGTGGTGAGATTAAAGTGATCTTCCATCTCTGCGGGCAAACTCAACATGTGACTGGCACTTTTGATAAAAGCATCATTGTTGCTTACCGGGTCGTGGTCCGGATCGGTAAAACTGACAAAAAAACGATCATTGATCACATTCAGCGCAATCGGGCCCCAGCACACCGGGCCTTTGATAAAACTTGAAATAAAGAAATAGGCATCATCAAGCATAAACTGATAACGGGCATGGGCTGGAATGGCCGCAAACGTGACAAAAGGATTGGCCGCCGTTTTGGTGGAGTAATCCGGCAGGGTTTTCACGGTGTAATCAGGAACCCAGAACAGTGCCTGCAAACGTTGTTTTTTCTGATTATTCAGTGCGTAGGCCAGGTGTGATTTATCGACGATGCTTTCTTTTACTTTTTGCACACGGTAATACACGCGTTTGACACCCGGTTCGTCATAGGGGCGCAGTGTAACGATAGGCACGATAGTTTGACCGGGGGGTGTTGATGAGCGAATCAGGGAGAAAAACGTTTGTGTATCCACGTCGGAAAAATACAAATGCGCAAAGGCCAGGTGCTCATAGACATAACGGGAAATGAGTTGGCTTTTTAAATCATTTTGATTGAGAAATTTTTCCCAGGCATTGATTTGTTTTACCAGATCAGCAGACAAGAGGGGCTCCGGATTAAACACAGCGCCTTGTTGCAACCAGCGCGTCAGCGTGTGGTGTTCATTGGCCGAAAGTCCGGGCAAACCGTAGGGCATGCCCCATAAAGGATGCTCTTTTTTGAACGCGGGGATTTCTTCCAGTGTAGGGCAGACAAGATCACGGTAATTTTCCAGTTTGAAACTCGATGGCAGAATAGCGTCCTTAGGCTGGGGATGATCCTGCTTGAGTTTGAGTAGTTGGTAGAGCAGGGAATTGTCGAGCGCGACCTCACTGCTGCCTTGTTGTTCTTCGAGCACCGGGAAAAACTTTTTTTTGCGCCAGTCAGCCACAGTGCTTGCGTCAACAAAAAGCCGAGTCGGTTCCGCAGGGAATAAACGCTGGCCATCGTAAACCTTCAGCTTGCTGGCGCCGCGTTCAAGACCTTCGGGTGCGGTGAGTTTGAGCTGGCAAGGCGCATCGTAACAGGCATGGCACACAACACAACGCGACTCAAGAATAGGTTTAACCTGAGTATCGTAATCGACGGTGTATGCGTCAGGTTTTTTTATGCTGGCAGCGCTATAAGGGTGGCGTTTACTGAGTACGGCGGGCGAAGGCGGTGGCGATTCGATATGTTTTTGCAACAGAGGCAGTTCGTTTAATACATCAACCGTGGGCACCGTCTGGCTGGGCGAACAGTTCGCCAAAAAAAAGCACAGAAAAAATAAAAAAAGAGCAATGACCTTGGGCGAATACGATGATTTCATAAACTGAATTTATTGTGGTTGTGAAATTTAGAAGTATGGCAATATGGGCGGACATGGTATAGCAGCCTGGCCCTGGATGACAGACTATCCTGCAAGAGCGATCACATCAGTGTTTTTTAATGAGGTTTAGTGAGTTTGAATGAAACATTAGCCACAGTGATTGCTGGATTTTTTGATCAGCTGCTGACGCGGCAGGCAGGGCTTGGACGTCCCGTGAAACGGCTGGTGCTGGGCTACAGCGGCGGGCTGGATTCGGCCGTGTTGTTTCACTTGCTTCAGCACTATGTCAAAAA
This sequence comes from Pseudomonadales bacterium, assembly GCA_036802845.1. GTDB lineage: Bacteria > Pseudomonadota > Gammaproteobacteria > Pseudomonadales > UBA3067 > DAIRVL01. The sequence continues at coordinate 7,828 of DAIRVL010000017.1, forward strand.
TGTGCAACAGACGGCGGCCAAAAAAATCACCGGGCTTTCCCTGGTGGCCTTGCATGTGAATCATGGTTTACAGATGCAGGCGAGTCAGTGGGCGCAGCATTGTCTGGCGCAGGCGGCGATTTACGGCATTGAAATGCAGCTTATTGAAACCGTTGTGCAAAAGAAAACGGGGCAAAGTCTTGAGGACGCCGCGCGGGATGCGCGTTATCAGATTTTTCAGGCTTTCGTGAAAGAAGGCGACGTCCTGTGTTTGGCGCACCATCAAAACGATCAGGCAGAAACTCTTTTGTTTCGTTTGCTCAGGGGCAGCGGTCCGCTGGGATTGGCGGCCATGCGTGATCAGCTGGACTTTGGTCCGGCGGCCTTGGTGCGTCCTTTGCTGCGTTGTTCCAGAAATGAACTGGAAAACTATGCACGAAGGCAGGGATTAAACTGGGTCGACGATCCTTCGAATGAAGATGTGCATTTTGATCGTAATTATTTACGCCATGAGATTCTGCCGCGTTTGCAACAACGTTGGCCGGCGGTAATTAAAACCTTTGCCCGTGTTGCCGAACTCAATCAGGACACGGTGCAGCTGCTGACCGAAGTGGCGCAAGAAGATTACGAAATCGCCGGGCGTAATCAGGGGCAGCAGCTGTGTGTTTTAGCCTTGCGCAATTTTTCAGATCAACGTATCGATAATCTATTACGTTATTGGCTGCAAACGCAGGGCAGTGAGCTACCCAGTCGCCATAATTTGTGGCGTATCCGGCAGGAACTCCTTCAACCTGGAGTCGGCAGTGAGGCCCGAGTGACCTGGGCTAATACCGAGGTGCGGGTGTATCAACATGCCTTGTATTGTTTGCCGAAAATGCCAAAACACGAAATTGCGCTGGAGCAAACATGGGTGCTGACGCAATCGCCTGATAGCCTGTTTCTGGGCGAAGGTCGGGGCACGCTGCGCTGCAAAAAAGTGATGGGGCAGGGAATACAGGCACAGCTGCTGGAGCACGCCAGTCAAGGGGGTGACTTGCACATCCGATGGCGCCAAGGCGGCGAACGTTGCCATCCTGCCGGTCGACAACACAGTCAAACCTTGAAAAAACTACTGCAGGAATACCATGTGCCGCCGTGGTTGCGAGAACGTATTCCTTTAATTTACAGCGGTGAGCACTGCCTTGCTGTGCCGGGTTTGTGGGTGAGCAAGGACGTTGTCGCCAAAGCGGAAACTCCAGGTTATGTTGTGGACTGGACGCTTCAGTCACCGTCTGAACATATGCCGATCACGCCACCAGAGGAGGTGTAATTCACTTCATTCACGCAGGCACTTATTCAAGTGCCGGATTCAGTCGGGGATGTGTTTCTTCACCCAAAAGCAAAAGCAGCGTGCCGGATGCGGCCATCGACAGCACTACAAACCAGAAGGCCATTGCCATTTGGCCGGAAAAATGTGCAATCAGACCCAAGCCCAGTGCACCAATGCCATACCCCAGATCACGCCAGAAGCGATAGATGCCAATGGCCGAACCTCGCCAACTCGGGTGAGAAATATCAGCCACGGCGGCGGATAAATTCGGATAAAGCAAGGCCATACCAAAGCCTGATGTGGCGGCGGACAGCATCCACCAGAGTGTCCCATTGCCCAGCAGCATCATCGCAACCCCGACACCACAGATCCACATGCCCCAGACATTGGGGCGGTGTCGACCAATGTGATCCGAAAGGCGACCGGTGAAAAGTTGCGAGCCACCCCACACCATGCCATACACAGCAATGATCCAACCCACCTTGGGCAAACTCAAACCTTGCTGATACAGGAATACGGGATAAAAAATCCAGACCAGCGCATCGACAAATTTCTCAACCAGACCGGCCTGACACAAGGCCATCAGACGCTTGTCACGCCAGCTCATGAGGGTAAATATTTCCCAGGTTCCGGGCTGAGCGGACACGTGTTGTGGGTAGCGAGGGCGCACTGTTACAAACTGATCAGAGGCATGACGTGTCGCTTCGACTTTCGCCCAGGGTAAGGTGTCCTGAACCCAGACCTGCGTGAGCAGCAGCGCCAGCACGATCACCCCCATACCAAATAGGAGCAAGCCCAAACGCGCACCTAACAAGGTCGCCAGATACGCCGTGGCTATACCCGCCAGCGCTACGCCCACATAACCTGCAAATTCATTCAGTCCCAGCGTTAGGCCGCGTTCTTCAAGTCGCGTGAGATCAAGTTTTGATGTTTGTGTCATTGACCAGGTCAAACCCTGATTCACGCCTAACAACACCGTTGCGGCCACGATCCAGTTCCAGCTCGGCGCGTACCAAACCATCAGCGGAACAGGCAATGCCACCAGCCAGCCCAGAAGCAGCACATGCTTGCGACCCAGCGACTCGGACAGACGACCGGCGACGAAATTCATCACGCCTTTGACCAGCCCGAAGGCCACCACAAAAGCACTGAGTAACACGAAGGAGTTTTTGGGCACGCCAAAGTCGGATTCGGCGAGCGCCGGGATTACCGTGCGCATCATGCCGAGGGTCAAGCCTACCAGCAGAACCTGCAATAACTGATGCAAGAACTGTTCGAGGTTGTGGCGGATGCCGTGTTGCATTTGCAGCTCTGCCAAACTCAAGCCGCCGTGTTGGTCGCAACGACGCGGTCTATCCCGGCCAATTTGGCCTGTTCGATTAACCAATGTGTATCACCGGCCACCACATCTACGGCAGTTGCTACGACCTGTCCCACACAGCCGAAAAAATAAGACAGCAATGCTTGTTTGCTAGGAAATTGTTTTAAAAACATGAACTACCCCCTTTAAAAAACAAGTACTTTGTCGGCATCCACGGTCCAGTCGGCCAGCTGTGCCAGTGTGGATCGATGGGCGCCTTCGATCAGCTCAGCGTCGCCCAGTCCACGTGCATCCATGCAGGTTCCACACAGAGCCAGTTCACCTTTGCGTAACACTTTGCCCAGCATGAGCTGGACGTTGTAGTAACCTTCCGGTACCTTTTGACCGGCCTTGGCGCAGCCAACGGCATCGGCCAACAGGAACACGCGTACCCGCTGATCTTCCTTGCCCGCCAATACGCCAGCCAGTCGCAAGGCGTTATAGGCCCGCTCGTTTCCATAAGGCGCGTCATTGATGATAAAAAGAATGCTGCTCATTGCTGTTTCCTCCAGAATTGCCATTACCGCTTATGCGGTGATTGTTTTTTCGACGGGTAAACCTGCTGCTTGCCATTCACTCACCCCATCCTGGATTGTGCGAATCTGAAAACCGTGCCCAGCTAGCAATTGCACCGCCGCTTCAGACATCACACAAAACGGCCCTCGGCAGTAAGCGACTATTTCACGATCAAGTGACAGCTCGTTTAAGCGCTTTTCAATTTCGGTCAAGGGCATTGAGCGTGCGTAGGGTAAATGTGCCGTGACGTATTCGCTTTCGGGACGAACATCAATAATTACGATCTCGCCACGTCGGGCTTGTTCGAGCAATTCAGTGCGTCCCAGCGTAGTAAGTGGCTGTGGGCTGGTCACAAATCCATCTAAAGCTGCCCGTAACTCAAGCAGATGTGCTTGGGCAACCTCGCGCAGTTTTACCAGTAGTCCGGCAACGTCATCGCCGCTCAAGCGATATACCCTATGCTTGCCTTCACGTCGGGCGATAGCCAGTCTTGCCTCTCGCAGGGTTTTCAGGTGAGCACTGGCAAGGCGCATGTCGATGTCGAGTTCGGTCGCCAGCGCCTCTACCGTTTTTTCGCCTTGTGCGAGCAGTTCCAGCAGCTCTAGCCGTTTAGGACTGCTCGTTGCACTGCCAATCCGGGCCACTTGCTCATACAGCAGGGATTTAACTTTTGTTTTTTTCATAATTACATTCTAATGATCATTAGAGTGTGCATCAATAATATTCTTGATGAATGATAGCAGTTACTACTACCCGTATTTCTTCGTTTTATTTTTCTGTCGGAATTTTATTGATGGTGGCTGGGGTTGTTTTTCGCTGGTACTCCATCCGGATGCTTGGAAAATATTTCACCTTGCGCCTTGCAATTCAGCCTGGCCAGACGGTTGTTGAAGATGGACCTTATCGTTTGATCCGTCATCCCTCTTACAGTGGCGCGCTTATCACCATGCTGGGTCTTGGATTGGCACTCAATAATTGGATGCGTGTGATTGTCATGTTGATAGCGGGATTTATTGGATATAGTTATCGAGTAAAAGTCGAAGAGGATATTCTTGTGACGGCATTGGGCGAGCCCTACAGTCAATATATCAAGCGCACCAAACGTTTTATTCCCTACATTTATTGATGTTAGTGATTGAAGGTTTATTTGATATTTTCTGCGAAAACAGCAAATAACTATTTTCCTCACGCCGCTACATTTTGATCCAGTCGAGTTTTACTAAAATGTTGCGGCGAATTTTAAGTATTGAGCCTTTTACAAGGCTCAATACTTATTGCTCGAATAAGCACTCTTATTGATTCTTTTCTTGAATTCCCTTAGCAGTCCTGAGAACAGCCGTTTGCTTGCAATAATTGCCACACAGAGGGTGGCTTGATTTTAAGCCAAAGCGCTCTTTTAACTTCGGGCCAGTCTCCTTGGGTAATACTAAATATGACCGAGTCGCGCACTCTGCCATCACGCATAATCATGTGGCTGCGCAAAATGCCTTCTTCAGTGGCACCAATTCGGGCGATGGCTTTTCTGGACTGCGCGTTTAATACATCGGTCAGCAGTTCAACACGATTACAGTGCCATTGCTCAAAGGCATGCGTCAGCATTAAATATTTTGCTTCCGTATTGATATGCGTTCTTTGTTTGGAGCGGGCAATAAAAGTAAAACCTATTTCAACGCGCTTGTGTTGACTATCGATGCATCGGAATCGTGTGCTGCCCACGAGGGTGTTATCTTGCTTGTTAATGGTGGCAAAGGCGAGTTCTTTACGCTGGTTGAATGCCGTTTCTGCGGAATTAAAAAAAACATCCAGATCATCCGGATGAGGTACAAAGGTCAGTGGATTTTTCCATAATTCCCCGTCAGCTATAACCTCGCCCAATCCCTTTGCATGAGAAGTAGACAAGGGTTCGAGCTGAACCCCGATGCCGTCCAGAATAATTTTCTCAATGTTCATTTTGTTGCTCACAAAGGCGGCTGCTTAAATAAACCAAGGTGCCCGATTCAGCTCGGAGGCGCTTGACTGTCAATGTTATCAATTGTTAGAAAAAACAGCCATGTACCAAAAAAAATAGCGGTGCATGTCGGAGCAAATTGGATAACAGGTTCCTAGGGGAGAAGATGATATCCCGCGTCAGCAGGGGAGACTACCGAAACGAACATCAATGGCTCACTCCCGGTGTTAACAACACCATGCACATCATTTGCGCGTGCGATTACGATATCACCGGCCTGAATCGTTTGGCTTGCACCGTTTGCGTCAAGGAAATAACGCCCTTCGCCCGCTAGAATTGTCCACGTGTCCTGACCCTGGGGGTGGGTGTGCGGTAGAATCGTTTGTCCTGGTTTGACGTACCACGCCACAATGATGGCATGTGCCGACTCGGAAACAACAGAACGGATGGGTTCGTTGTCCGATGGCTGCATAAAAAAGGCGCTATTAAATATTCTGGCTGGCTGCATGTGATAATCCCCTTGATTCTGTTTGAATGACTCACAGCAACATTTGTGCCTCAATATGCGACAGATTTTTTTCAGTTTAATGCTCCAAGGCGGGTTTGCCTTTTGCTGGAATCATTGATGAGGCGGGTTGTGTGTCAGACTGTGGTTTTATTGTGCTAAAGAGGGCTTTCTGCTACCCTTGGCGCGCATTACGCCGGCTGTTTTTGGTTTTGATTATAGGCCTCAGCAGTAGTGATCCTCTTGAAATTCCCATGTGCTATTAATTGCTTACGGTAACTTGATGACCCGATATATCTTTGTAACAGGTGGTGTAGTTTCTTCATTGGGCAAGGGAATTACCGCTGCTTCATTGGCGACCTTGCTGGAGTCGCGCGGCCTGAAAGTCACCATGCAAAAACTCGATCCCTACATCAATGTTGATCCGGGCACCATGAGTCCTTATCAGCATGGCGAGGTCTATGTTACCGAGGATGGCGCCGAAACCGACCTCGATTTAGGGCATTACGAGCGCTTTTTGCGCGTCAAAATGACCAAGGCCAACAGCTGTTCCAGTGGCCGTATCTATTCCGAGGTGATTCGCAAGGAGCGCAGGGGGGATTACAACGGCGCCACGGTTCAGGTCATTCCGCATGTGACCGATCAAATAAAACACTGGATTCTCAATGTCGGCAAAGATGTTGATGTGGCCATGATTGAAATTGGCGGCACTGTGGGGGATATCGAATCCCAGCCTTTTCTGGAAGCGGTGCGTCAATTGCGGGTGGAACTGGGTTTTGGGCGTTCCTTGCTGATTCATCTAACGCTGGTGCCTTATATTTCTACCGCCGGTGAAAGCAAAACCAAACCTACCCAGCATTCGGTAAAAGAGCTGCGCTCCATTGGTTTGCAGCCGGATATTCTGATTTGCCGCTCCGATCATGAAATTCCGCTGGCCTCACGTAAAAAAATCGCCCTGTTTACCGATGTGGAACAGCGTGCGGTCATTCAGGCACTCGATTGCAAAACCATTTATTCGGTCCCCGCCATGCTGACGGCGCAAGGGCTGGATGATCTGGTGGTGGAAAAACTGGGGCTGGCCTGTGATCCGCTTGATCTGAGCGATTGGGATAGGGTAGTCGATGCCAAACTTCATCCGCAAGGTCAGGTCAGTGTTGCCATGGTAGGCAAGTACACTGATTTGGTTGATGCCTACAAATCGTTGAATGAAGCGTTGGATCATGCCGGCATTGCGACCCGTACCCAGGTGAATATTTCTTATCTGGATTCAGAGGAAATCGAGCAAAAAGGCGTGGACATGTTAAAACCCTTCGATGCCATTCTGGTGCCGGGGGGCTTTGGTAGCCGGGGTACCACCGGGAAAATTCGCGCTATTCAATATGCGCGGGAACATAAAATTCCCTATTTGGGCATTTGCCTTGGTATGCAGCTGGCGGTGATTGAGTATGCCCGTAATGTCGCCGGACTCAAACAAGCGCACAGTACCGAATTTGATCCCAATACCCCTGAACCCGTGGTCGGTTTGATCACTGAATGGGTGGATGATAAAGGCAATAAGGAGGTACGCGCTGCCAACGATGATCGGGGTGGCAGCATGCGTTTGGGCGGGCAGGTGTGTCGACTGCTTGAAGGTTCAAAATCACGTGCGCTCTATGGCCGGGAGCAGATCGTCGAACGTCATCGTCACCGTTATGAAGTCAATAACAAATTTGTGCCTCAGCTGGAAAAAGCCGGGCTGCTCATTGCCGGCCGTTCTCAGGATGGGTCCCTGGTGGAAATGATAGAAGTTCCTGATCATCCCTGGTTTGTGGCGTGTCAGTTTCACCCGGAATTTACCTCGTCGCCACGCGATGGACATCCCTTGTTTAGTGGCTATATCCAAGCAGCCATTGCGCACGCCAAACAAGCAAAATAATGGTTATTTTTTACAGGCAATGCTGAACACATGAAACAAAAAACCATAGAACTGGGTCGTATCGCCATCAACAATGACAAGCCCTTTGTGTTAATGGGTGGCATGAATGTGCTGGAGTCGCGGGATGTGGCGATGCAGGTCGCTGAGGCTTATGTGAAGGTGACAACAAAACTCAACATACCTTATGTGTTCAAGGCCTCTTTTGATAAGGCCAATCGCTCGTCGATCCATTCGTTTCGTGGTCCCGGTCTGGAGGAAGGCTTAAAAATTCTGGACGAAATCAAAACCACCTTTGGTGTGCCGGTGTTGACCGATGTGCATGAGCCCTATCAGTGCCAACCTGCAGCCGAGGTGGCCGATGTTATCCAGTTGCCGGCATTTTTGTCCCGTCAAACAGATTTGGTGCTGGCCATGGCGAGTACGCAAGCAGCTATTAATATCAAAAAAGCACAATTTTTATCGCCTCAGGAAATGGGCCATATCCTGAAAAAATTTGAAGAAGCGGGGCATCATCGCCTGATGTTATGTGAGCGCGGCACCAGTTTTGGTTATAACAATCTGGTGGTTGATATGCTGGGTTTTCGTATTATGAAAACCTTTGGTTATCCGGTGATTTTTGATGTGACCCATGCTTTGCAGCAACCGGGTGGCTTACCTACGTCTGCCGGCGGCCGGCGCGAGGCAGTCACCGAATTGGCGCGGGCGGGTCTGTCGCAAGGCATTGCCGGTTTGTTTCTGGAAGCGCATCCCGATCCCAGTCAGGCTAAATGTGATGGGCCTTGTGCCTTGCCTTTGGTGATGCTTGAGCCTTTTCTGCAACAGATGAAAGCCGTTGATGACTTGATTAAAAGCCTGCCTGCACTCGAAACCTGTTAATTTATTCTATCTTTATCTTGTTCAGGTCCCTGCTGATGCGGGATGACGAACACACATTTAATTAAGCCACTGGAGTTTGAATACATGACGAAGATTGTTGACATCTATGCGCGTGAGGTACTCGATTCACGGGGAAATCCAACGATTGAAGCGGAAGTAAGACTGGCATCGGGTGTGGTAGGCAGTGCCTGCGCGCCTTCAGGTGCTTCTACCGGCTCACGCGAAGCGCTGGAAATGCGTGATGGCGACAAATCTCGTTATTTGGGTAAAGGGGTGCTTAAAGCGGTGGCAATAGTCAAAGGTGAAATCCGTCAGGCGCTGTTGGGTATGGATTGTCTGGATCAACGTGCACTCGATAACAAAATGATTCAACTCGACGGCACCAGTAATAAATCCAAGCTGGGTGCGAATGCCATTCTGGCCGTGTCTTTAGCGGCTGCCAAGGCGGCTGCGGCTGCGCAAAAGATCGCGTTGTTCGAGCATATCGCCAAGCTCAATGGTTCTCAAAATAAATACAGCATGCCGGTACCGATGATGAATATTATCAACGGTGGTGAACATGCCGATAACAATGTCGATATACAGGAATTCATGATTCAGCCAGTGGGGGCCAAGAATTTTGCTGAGGCCTTACGCTGTGGCGCGGAAATTTTCCATGCCCTGAAAAAGGAATTGCGAGCGCAAGGTCTGAGTACGGCGGTAGGTGATGAAGGTGGATTCGCGCCTGATTTGCCGTCTAATGAAGCGGCGCTGAAGGTGATTATGAAGGCCATCGTTGATGCCGGTTATGTGCCGGGTAAAGATGTCACCCTGGCGCTGGATTGTGCCGCCTCCGAGTTTTACAAGAATGGTCAGTATGTGTTGGCAGGGGAAAATAAAACCCTCAGCTCGGCCGGTTTTGTCGATTTCCTGGCCGATCTTTGTGACCGTTACCCCATTGTATCTATCGAAGATGGTCTGGATGAAAGCGACTGGCAAGGCTGGGCCTTATTGACGGAGAAACTGGGTCACAGGGTGCAGCTGGTGGGTGATGATTTATTCGTCACCAATACCGCCATTCTGCAAGAAGGGATTGATAAAAAAATTGCCAATTCGATTCTGATCAAGTTCAATCAGATTGGTAGTCTGAGTGAAACCCTCGATGCTATAAACATGGCGCAAAAGGCGGGATATACCGCAGTGATTTCCCACCGTTCGGGTGAAACCGAAGACACCACCATTGCTGATCTGGCGGTGGCAACGGCCGCCGGTCAAATCAAAACGGGTTCTTTGTGCCGTTCTGATCGTGTTGCCAAATACAATCAATTGCTGCGTATTGAAGATGTATTGGGAGGACGGGCACCTTATCGTGGGCGGGCTGAGTTCAAACGTTTGGGCTAAGGGCTGCTGAATAGATCATGAGCAGGAAGGTCAAAGGTCACTAACGATTGTGTCGTGATGTTTTGTTTATTTGTTTTTCCAGATTAAATGCGCAGATTGCGCAGAGCTGATTTTGTGAGCGTTTCTTTAGAATAAAACGACGCACATTGTATGTGTGGAGTGGCATATCTATAGTCGCCGCGTCTACAGTTTAGTGGATGGATTGTCAGAGCCAGAAGGGAGCGCTTCAAGTGATACTGAAATTCAATTACCGGCGAACATTGATGGCATTGATGGCAATTATCATCCTTTATTTGCAGTACAGGCTGTGGATAGATGAAGGCAGCCTAGCCAACCTGGCATCGGTGAATGCGCAAATAAAACAACGCAGTAGCGAGAACGAATCCCTGGCTGAGCGTAATAAGGCATTGGCGGAGGAAGTGCTGGCACTCAAGTCAGGCATGGCAGTGATTGAGCAGCGAGCACGCACTGAGCTGGGCATGATCAAGCAAAATGAAACTTTTTATTTAGTCGTGGACGATAAAAAAAACAAAGAGGATGAGTAGTTCTTGAGTAAAACACCAAGTTATTGGGTTGTGATTCCCGCCGCTGGTTTTGGATCACGTATGGGAACAACGGTTCCGAAACAGTATCTGTCTTTATCCGGTAAAACGATCCTTGAGCACACGCTTGAACGGTGGGTGGCTATGGCGCGGATTGAATCGATCGTCGTTGTGGTCGCTGAAAACGATCCTTATTGGCCCACAATGGCGTTAAAACAACATCAGAAAATAAAAACAGTGATCGGTGGAATGGAGCGGGGGCATTCCGTGTTGAATGGTTTGCGTTTTTTGCAGCAATGCGCTGATGCGAATGACTGGGTACTGGTGCACGATGCCGCCCGACCTTGTGTCAGGCACAGTGATGTAACTCAGTTAATGGATGCGGTAAAAAATCATCCAGTGGGTGGGCTGCTGGCGCATCCAGTGCAAGATACGATGAAGCGTGGCCAGGTGACATCCAATGCAAGCGTGGAAGTTGTGGAAACCGTAAAACGGCAGAACCTATGGCATGCCTTAACGCCGCAAATGTTTCGATTCAGCACCTTATTGTCGGCACTGAGCTCTGTAATGGATCAGGGTTTGGTTATTACCGATGAGTCTGCCGCCATTGAGCATGTGGGCCTGTCACCCCTTCTGGTGTCTGGCGCGCGCGACAATATTAAAATTACCTATCCCGAAGATCTGGCATTGGCCCAGTACTATCTGGATCGACAATCCGATTGGTCGGCTTATTAAATTTGTAATTATTTCTACGTGAATGGAGCAATGATGCGTATCGGACAAGGCTATGATGTGCACTGTTTTATGGAGGGTGCTTGCCTGGTTCTGGGAGGGGTTTCCATTCCCTTTCATAAAACGTTTTTGGCGCACTCTGATGGCGATGTTCTGCTGCATGCCTTATGTGATGCTTTGTTAGGTGCGTGTGGCTTGGGTGATATTGGCCGTCATTTTCCTGATACCGATGCGCAATACCATAAAATAGACAGTCGCAACCTGCTTCGGCATGTAATGACTTTGCTGCAACAGCAAGGGTATCGTGTAGAAAATGCCGATATGACCATCGTGGCGCAAGCACCTAAACTTGCGCCTTACATTGAACAAATGCAGCAAAATATTGCCCATGATTTGCAGGTGGATGTTTCGCAAATCAATGTAAAAGCGACCACAACGGAAGGCTTGGGTTTTGCCGGCCGACAGGAAGGTATTGCAGCCTATGCGGTCGTTTTAATTGATAAACGCGAAGAAGGCTAATTTGTTACTTGAGCGATATAAACAAGGTTTTGCGACGGCCATGGATGTGCCGAAGGTGTCGGGGACGATACGTGCCCATTTCTCTGACTTTCAGGTCGATGAGCAATTGGGTTTTATCCCTAGCGGCGAGGGCGAGCATTGTTTTTTATTAATTCGCAAACAAGGTGAAAATACAGAAACGGTGGCACGCCAAATAGCACGATTTGCCGGCGTGCCGGCACAAGCTGTTACCTATTCGGGTATGAAAGACCGTAATGCGGTCACTACCCAATGGTTCGGTGTGCACTTGCCCAAACGAACACACCTGCGTTGGTCGGATATCAATTCACCTTCCATCGAGGTGATTGAACAAACCTGGCACCAGAAAAAACTACGTCGGGGGGTGCATCAGTCTAACCATTTTCGTATTGTTGTGTCCGCGCTTCATGGCGACCTGAGTACGCTGGAGCAACGTTTACGGTGGATACAAAACCAGGGCGTGCCTAATTATTTCGGTGAACAGCGTTTTGGGCTGGCGGGACAAAACCTGCTTGAAGCTGAGCGTCTGTTACTAGAAGGTCAGCGCAAGAATAATCGTCATCAGCGTGGTTTATACTACTCGGCCGCGCGTTCGCTTCTATTTAACTGTATTTTGTCTGAACGCGTTGCGCAGGGAACGTGGAATCAGTCGCTTCCGGGCGATTTAATGCAGATTGACGGTTCTCAGAGCTTTTTCTGTTTTGATGGGCTGGACGAACGTGTTATCGAACGTGTCGCCGCACGAGGACTTCACCCGACGGGACCGCTGTGGGGTAAGGACGGCGTTCAACCACAGTTGGAGTCGCTTGCTATTGAGCGCAAAGTGTTAGAAGATTTTCGTCCATTCTGCGTTGCGTTGGAGGAAAATGATTTAGTGCTGCAAAGACGCAGCTTGCGCTTACTTGTTGATGATCTGGAATGGGCGTTTGCTGAAGAGGATCAGCTCGTGCTGACGTTCAAATTGACGCGTGGCGGTTTTGCCACCGTGGTACTGCAAGAACTACTGTCTGTTACGTCAGCATGAGCGCGCGAAAAACGCAACATGCTTGATGCCTTGTCATGAAACAAAATAATTTGCCAGGTGAACAGTGGAAATATTGTTAAGTAATGATGATGGAGTGAATTCACCAGGCCTGCATGCGCATGCCGAAATTTTAAGTGAGATTGGCAATATCCATGTAGTGGCACCGGAGGCAAATTGCAGTGGCTTTAGTCACGCATTAACGTTGGAAAAACCATTACGTCCTAAACGACTTAAGAATGGCTTTATTGCATTAAACGGTACGCCGGCCGATTGCGTTCATTTGGCCTTGAATGGTTTGCTGGGTTTCACCCCAGATGTCGTTGTATCGGGTATTAATATTGGCGCCAATTTGGGAGATGACGTGCTCTATTCGGGCACAGTTGCTGCCGCAATGGAGGGACGTTTTTTAAAAGCGCCCTCATTTGCTGTGTCTATGGTAGATAAACAGGCAGAAAACTTTCATGAGGCAGCAATGATTACGCGTCGTTTAATCGAAGCCTTGGCGAGTTCCCGTTTGCCGTCGAATACGGTATTGAATATTAACATCCCTCCTGGACCTATAAATAAAATCAAAGGTCTGGCGGTGACACGCCTGGGTCACCGAGGTCCCGCCAAAGATGTTGTTGAAATACAGGATCCGCGTGGACAAACGCATTACTGGATTGGTGCGGCGGGTGAGGAACTGGATGCAGGGCCTGGTACGGATTTTTACGCGATTAAAGAAGGTTATGTGTCTATTACGCCTCTTCGAGCAGACATGTCCTATTACGAAGAATTTGGCGCACTGACAGAGTGGCTCAATGGTTTTCAATGTTAGTCCCATGAAATGGGGGGAGATGTTATGGGAGTGACGGTGGAGGATCTAGAAGGGATAGGCATGACGTCCAGTCGGGCGCGTGAGCGGCTGGTAACTCGACTCAAAGAGCGGGGTATTCAAAACAACGCCGTTCTTGATGCTATTCGACATACTCCCAGGCATCTCTTCGTTGATGAGGCGCTCTCTCATCGTGTTTATGAGGATGTGGCTTTGCCTATCGGTTTTAACCAAACCATTTCACAGCCTTACATCGTGGCAAAAATGACTGAAATCCTGTTGGGTGGGGGTCCTTTGCACAATGTTCTGGAAATCGGTACAGGATCAGGTTATCAAGCCAGTGTTTTGGCGCGTTTAGTTGACAAACTGTATACCGTGGAAAGAATCAGGCCTTTGCAGGCTCGTGCGCGTCAGCTTTTGCAGCAGCTGAAACAATACAATGTCTCGTTTAAACATGCTGATGGCGCCATGGGATGGGTAACTTATGCGCCTTATGATGGCATTATCGTTACCGCTGCCCCAGAGTCAATTCCTGAAGAGCTCCTGGTGCAGCTGAAGGTAGGGGGGCGTATGGTGATTCCAGTGGGTGATAAAAATGAACAGACTTTACATTTAATTGTGCGCTCTGAAGAAGGTTATGAGGATCGCGATATCGAAAGGGTACGTTTTGTACCGCTGGTGTCGGGGGACGCTTGACAGTATTCTGAACACAGCAGGTTTAATTTATCTTGTATTTTTTTAGACATTTCGCAATAGTCTGCTATAAGTAAAGTCTGCGTCTTGTGAAAGAGGTGGGTAGGTATAGAGGTTCTCTGGATGTAATGGGTATTTCGAGACAAATTAACGTCAGAGAAAAGTGTTACAAAGCTGCAATAGTGATCTCTGTAGTTGTTGTTGCGGGATGCATTAATAACCATCATGCTTCCGTAAATAATGTTACTTATGTTAATGCACACTCTTCGACTTATAAGGTGAGGAGAGGAGATACGTTATATTCGGTGGCCTTGAGGTTTCAAAAGGATTATCAGGAACTGGCAAGGATAAACGGCATCACAGAACCTTTTATCATTTATCCTGGGCAGAACTTGAGATTGCGTAGTGGCACAATAGAAAGAAGTTTTGCAACAAAAAATAACAATAACAACATAGCTAATAACAGGGAACGAGAATACGATAAATCGAAACAAATAATCAGAAAGTCCGCTGCCTCCCAGTCTAACAGTCGTAGTGAGCGTATTTTGACTCCGGTGAATCGGAATGATGCTCGTGTGTGGCTTTGGCCGTGTGAAGGAAGAATTGTTTCCAGGTACTCAGCTGGAAAAGTAGAGCGTAACGGCGTGGATATTTTTGGCAAGTATGGGAGTCCAGTCAGAGCTGCCGCAAGTGGACGGGTTGTATACAGCGGAGGAGGGCTCGTCGGTTACGGTAACTTGATTATTATTGAGCATGATGGCGAGTTTTTAAGCGCATATGCACATAATAGTAAGCTGATTTCCAAAGAAAATGATTACGTTAAAGCTGGCCAGAAAATTGCTGAGCTTGGTTCAAGTGGTACCAGTCAGCCTAAATTGCACTTGGAAATACGGCATAAAGGTATGCTGGTTGATCCCTTGCGTTATCTTCCGAAAGAAAAGATGTAGATATAACGGCTTACTTAAAGGTATCGGGTGAAATAAAACAAAAATATTTCGATGTTAATATGTATTCTTGTTCATTGTTTTAAAGCGCAAATTGCCAATAATAGGAAGGTCTGTCATGCAAAATGAAATGGAAACTCATAACAATATAGAAGAAATGGAAATTGCAATTACCGGATTTGAACTGGAGGCAGATGATAAGCATTTTGTTGCTGAATTTGAGAGCGGCGATAATGCAATCCTGTTTGATGCGGTAGGTCTTTTGACTGATGAGCAAGATTTAAGTATAGACAGTGTGGATACATCGTCTGAGATTGAGATTAAAAGAGGGCGTGGTCGAGGTCGAGGTCGAGCAGTTGGAGTTGACGAATTAGAAATACAAAAGTCTCTTGATGCTACGCAGCTTTATCTTAATGAAATCGGGTTTTCTCCTCTTCTGAGCCCGCAAGAGGAAGTTTACTTTGCCCGACGAGCACTTAAAGGTGACGAAAGTGCCCGAAAGCGAATGATAGAGAGTAATTTGCGTTTGGTTGTCAAAATTTCGCGTCGTTATGTCAATAGGGGTTTGTCTTTGCTTGATCTTATTGAAGAGGGCAATTTGGGACTGATCCGCGCGGTAGAAAAATTTGATCCGGAGCGTGGTTTTCGTTTTTCTACTTATGCCACATGGTGGATCAGACAAACAATTGAGCGCGCTATTATGAATCAAACGCGTACGATTCGTTTGCCAATTCATGTCGTCAAAGAACTTAATGTTTATCTTCGGGCCGCCAGAGAGTTAACTCAGAAGCTTGATCATGAGCCGTCTCCCGAGGAAATTGCTAATTTGCTTGATAAGCCGGTTGAAGACGTCAAAAAAATGCTGGGTCTGAATGAGCGGATTACGTCGATAGATACGCCTGTAGGCCCGGATTCTGATAAATCACTCCTTGATACACTGGCAGATCATAAAGCATCAGATCCTGAGGATGCCTTGCAAGAGGATGATTTAAAAAATAATCTCGATTATTGGGTCTCACAGTTGCCTACGAAACAGCGCGAAGTGTTGGCGAGACGTTTTGGTCTTTGGGGTTATGAAACCAGCACGCTGGAAGATGTAGGTCGTGAAATTGGTCTGACGCGGGAGCGTGTTCGCCAGATACAAGTTGAAGCACTTAAGCGTTTGCGCGATATTTTAGAAGAAAATGGTCTTTCGAGTGAAACGCTGTTCAGTCATTAAAAGAACAGTATCCAGTTGAAAACCAAATTTGCATGTGGCTCTGTAGTGTTGTTTTGACTGACCCTTTATATCGTTTATTGTAACGAATTTATGTTATATCGGGTCAATGTTGCAGCATTGGTTGGTAATAAACACGTTTTTTTCCCTCCTTAGGTTTTATCCCGCTTCTATTTTCTTTCGTTAATTCAGCACCCCGGTCCTAATGAGATTGCCGGTTTTTCTAATGGTTGCAACTTGCGTATGTGTTTGCCTCGTCAGCGCCTATCGTGCTGAAAAGACCTTTGGCAGAAATCGTACTTTTGGGTGTAGGAAATGTCTTACAACGATGTAGGAAGAGTGAGTTAGTTATTGTGGATAAATAGCTAAATAGGCCGGGATTGAATTTTAAGCAATTGAAATTGTTCGGTTAATTTTCTATGCGTTATTTTTGAAAAAATCTTGTGTGTTCTGATCTACTTGTTTGATCATAATATTTTGCTAAAGTCTCACAACGCGACAGGAAGTCGACTAGCTAGGATGCTTGCGCTACGGAGTACGTCAGTTGAATGTGACTCAATGCAGTGAAGGTAGGAAACCTGTTTTTAAGGAAAATAGTAATAAAGATAGAAACGCTCCGCTCTTCAATGAAGTTAGAGCACAATAGAAAAATCGTAACTTTGTTGGTAACAAATTCTTGCAGAATTTTTTATATGTTCTACCTTTATTTATAGTCTCAGGTGATATTTGCCGGGATTAGGGAAGTCTTTCTTGGACAAGAGGTCCAAAGAAACGAAGCCAACAGGACGTTGTCTTTTAACGGAAATGATCGCGGGATGCGGTTAACATACACGGATATGTGTTGAGCAGGATGTTCAGACAGGAGTGTTAGTTAGCAGGATGCTATAGGGATAGATATCAGGGAGATAAGCTGAAGGATTAGCTATAAAGGATGATCACCAAGGATGACAGCTAGTCAGGGATGTCTATAAGTCAGGCTTAGAAAGGGCTTCAGTCGCAAGATTGGAGCCCTTTTTATTTGTGCTTAAAGTGTGACGACAAGTACAAACTACGATCTTTTTAGATGTTTGATTTTCCCCTCAACGCCATCCCACGTTTCAGCGTCTGGAAGTGCGCCCGTGTTTTCGGTGATATTTGGCCATATTTCAGCGAGTTCTTTGTTGAGCGCCAGAAATTGCTGTTGATCATCAGGTAATTCATCTTCAGAAAAAATAGCGTTAG
>DAIRVL010000018.1:0-25252 GCA_036802845.1 Pseudomonadales bacterium
AAATTAATCTGCCAGCATGTTTTAAAAGGCAATTAATGCGCCAATTACTAACGACAATTACAAAGTTATTAAATACTAACGTTTTATCGCTGTGACTTTCTATTTCAGAAAAAGAATGAACAGAAAATTAGAGGGTTTGCGTAACAATAGGGTGTGCTACATTTTCGTAGTAATAAGAGAGGCCGTACAAAAATAATTTTTTGGTTTTATCATGGCTCAGCGTATATTTCTTTGTAGTTGCCTGCATTGATCAAACAGATCAAAAACTTCGGGGTCACATTTATTACGATGAGCTGATCCAGGCTGGAGGTTCAATATAAAGGCTAACAAGCTGTTGAAAAATTACTACGCTTGCAGATACGGCGTTAAAAATATGTGATTTCTTGTTGCGCGGTATTTAAGAAAAAACTAAAAAATTTAGTTTGAAATATTCCCAACGGAACTTTATGGAAGGGTAAAAATTGATGCTGAAATACAAAGCATCTATCCAGGTCGGGCGCATTATACCTGATTTGCTTGTAATGTATCGCTTATGAATATAATAAGCTGATTTATGCTTACCACGTCCCATTAAGAGACAGAAGGATTAGGAATTGATTACTTCAGAGAGCAAGAATCAAAACAATGCATCAATTAGATGCGCGCAAGACTTGATCACAAACACAAGCCTATTGTTGGATATCATATGATTTAACATAATATACATTATGCGCATTGCAGTAGCAGGGAAGTGGAAGGACAGAATCAGCACATTTAGACCTGTTCAGGCTTAAACCAGCCCTGTGTTTTATTGGCAAAAGCCACCAGTGACAACATCACCGGGACTTCAACCAATACACCCACCACGGTGGCCAAGGCCGCACCTGAGTGCAGCCCAAACAAGGAAATTGCCACCGCTACTGCCAATTCAAAAAAATTGCTGGTACCAATCAAGGCCGCTGGCGCTGCAATGTTGTACGGCAAGTGCATGCGTTTTGCGGCAAGATACGTGATCGCAAATATGCCATAACTTTGAAGTATGAGCGGTATGGCAATCAACAGAATATGTTGTGGTTTGCTGATAATGGTTTCGGCTTGCAAACCAAACAGCAAGACCACCGTTGCCAACAGACCAATCACTGACCAGGGTTTTAACTTGCTGACAAAGGCGCCCACATTATTATGTAATACTCGACGCGTGAAAACGCCTGCTGTCAGTGGCAAAACCACATACAGCAGTGTTGACAGCAGCAACGTTTCCCAGGGCACCGTGATGTTTGACACGCCCAGTAAAAACGCTGCAATGGGTGCGAATGCAAAAATCATGATAAAATCATTCACCGAGACCTGCACCAGCGTATAGTTAGGGTCACCTTTGGTGAGCTGACTCCACACAAATACCATAGCCGTGCATGGCGCCACGCCCAAGAGAATCATGCCTGCAATATATTCTTTTGCCGTTTCAAGACTGACCCGATCCGCAAACAGACCTTCAAAAAACAACCAGCCCAAGGCCGCCATGGTGAAGGGTTTTACAAGCCAGTTAATGACAACGGTCAGTAGTAGACCTTGCGGTTTTTTGCCCACATCTTTCACCGCTGCAAAATCAATCTGAATCATCATTGGATAAATCATGATCCAGATAAACACGGCAATAACGACATTTACGTGAGCAATTTCAAAACTGGCAATGGCTGCGAAAAAATCGGGCAGATAAGTCCCCAAGCCAACACCCAACAAAATTGCACCACCCACCCATAGCGTTAAATAGCGTTCAAAGCTTGTCATCTGACCCTCAAATTAATTGAATATATGGCTTGAATTGTAGGTTGCACCCTATTCCCTTGTCTTTCGTTTTGACGAAGCAATCCAGCCTTTTTTCTTGAAGAAAAAATACAGTCCCAAGGTTGAGCTCAGCATCAGTGTAAGCGCGAAGAAATAACCATAACGCCAGCCCAACTCTGGCATATTCCAGGGGGAATGTCGGTCGAAATTCATCCCATAAAGACCGGCTATAAAGCTCAGTGGCATAAAAATGGTGGTAATAAAGGTTAATACCTTGATGATTTCATTGGTCCGTGTACTCATGTTTGATAGATAAACATCAATCAATCCCGAGGTGATATCGCGATAGGTTTCAACAATATCGAGTTGCTGCGCAATATGATCGTATATGTCACGAAGATAGACATGGCTGTGTTCCTGAATCAAAGGGGAATCATCCCTGAGCAAGGAGTTAAGCAGCTCACGGTGCGACCAGACAAATCGCTTCAGTGTAAGCAGGTCATGTTTCAGAAAATGAATATCGTTGATCAGATTTTTTTGCGGCTGCCTTAATACAGCACCCTCCAGTTCATCGACGCGTTCGCTGTATTCTTCAAGCACATCAAAGTAACCATCAATGACAATATCCAGCAGCATATAGACCAGATAATCACTGCCCGACTCCCGAATCCGGCCATTGGTCTTACCCAGACGTTCATGAATGGGTTCGAATTCCTTGCCCGCAGTTTCCCTGAACGTGATGACAAAATTATGACCAACAAAAATTGAAACCTGCTCGGCATCTTCATGCTGTGTGGTAACAATACGGCTTACGATGTAAATAAAATCATCGTAATACTCCACTTTGGGTCGCTGGTGCACGTGGATTACATCCTCCAGTGCCAGACTGTGTAATTTGAATGTTTCACCAATCGTTCGGATGAGTTGCAGGTCTGCCAAACCGTTTATCTCCAGCCACAGAATTCTATCCTGGGTGCGATAGGCATTGATATGCGCAAAATTGAAGTCGGCCACATGGCTGAAATAGTCTTTGCTATAACTGCTTAAATTGATTTTGCTTTGATTCGCGACCGGATTGGAACTCAGTACCCCCGACGCATGTCCTGAAGTACTGCCGCGATGCATTCGGATTATTTTTTTTCTCATTTTCAGTGGCCCGATCTGTGTGATGTTATTAAGTGATATCAGAAAATGCCTGTATTTTACTGCTGTTCCAAGCCTGTGCTATCGCTACCTTGCACAAGGTTCGCAGGTAAACGTGTGCGCTCACTTGCATAAGGCCCTGTGCGAGAAAACAATATTCTCAGACCATCCTTGAATAGCGTCGTCTGCTCGAAAAGATGGGCCAGTTCCAAGGAGGCTTCCAGGGTAATATGCATGCCGTCAAGACTAAAAGGCAGGATATGACCGTGTTTTTCATAAGTGCCTGAAGCCGGGAACAGTTGATCTCTTTCAATAAATAACACGTTTTCAAGTGCAGCCACGTTTTGCCTTATCGTGTCATGCGCCTGTCTGGTATTGTCATCCTTGGTTTGGCTATAGTTTTTAACATCAAAACCAGTGCCATAAAAATAACTGCGATGCGCACGTTTGAGTACATTGGTGTCGTATTGCACCGGTGAAGGCATGATAATAACTTTTTGCACCTGTTTCGATGCCATTTGAATCATATCCAGCGCATCGTTAAGTTGACCAAATCGTTTAATGTCGCCCCATGCTCCAGCGAAAATAACGACTTGGTAGTTGTGCATGTTATCACGCAAGAACTGGCGATTTAATTTGCATTGTTCAAAGGCCGGGCTCGCTGTCAGCCCGGCAAAAACATCTTTTGTTGATGGAAAACACCAGTTGGTGCTAACAGAATTAATAGCACTGCCTGTGGTTTTGCCGATTTCATCCCAAAAAGGTTCGTATTGTCCGGCAAAGGAATCACCGAACAGCAAAACATCTGCTTGTTTTGAACGATCGCCCAATAGACAGTGCAAGCCACTGTTTGAGATGGGCAAGGCTGTTGAGCGTCTGATATCAAAGTCATAAAAACAATACCCATTTTCACGCCTTGGCATGACATGATCGGCGGTGAGTTGTTTGAATTCAGCACTCATACGTGTGTCGAAACCATTTTTGTCCTGCACCACAAGCGTTGTAAGCAATACAAGTAGATAGGCGGCAACATGGATCCAGCCCCCCTGCCTTGTCTGAGTACTTTTTGTTTTTTCAATCAATTGATAACTTAGGGTGCCCATGACAATTGACAGTAAAATAGCTGAGACCACAAAAAGAGGATCCCTAGTTTTTCCCAAATAATTCAAACTCACCACAAAGGGCCAATGCCATAAATAGAGGGAATAGGAAATACGCCCAAACCACTGGAGCAGATCATTTTCCAGCAGCCCTGCCTGTTCTCGTTGTGCAAAAATTACAAGAAATGCCCCTAATACCGGCAGCAAACTGAAATAACCTGGCCAAGGGGTCAGGTTTGAAAACACAAAATAAGATAAAAAGATTAGCAGCAGCCCTCCACGTTGCAACCAGCACTTTTGAGCAATGGAAAACTGTACAGGGAAGAGAAAAGCCAAAGCACCCAGCAGCATTTCCCATGCACGCGTAGGCAGCAAATAAAATGCGGTGCTGGGCGAGTGCGTGGAAATATGAATACACCACATCAATGATATTGTTGTGGCAATCACGAGAAAAGGTCGCACAACGCGTAATGAAAATGTTTTAGTCAGCAGGAATAAAACCAGCGGATACAATAAATAAAACTGCCATTCCACCGAAAGTGACCAGGTGTGCAACAACCATTTTTCTAGTGACGCTTCATCAAAATACCCGCTTTCTTTTAAGAACCGGATATTGGAATCAAATAAAAGACTGTGTTTAACATGTACGGCCAAGGTTTTGTAATCGGCAGGCAGCAGATAAAACCAGCCCATGATGAGTAAGAAAAAACATAAAACCGTTAATGCAGGGATAATACGTTTTGCACGGGCTTTGTAAAAATTAAACAGGCCGAAACGCTGTTTCTCTACACCACTTACAATAATTGACGTCATTAAAAAACCGGAAATAACAAAAAATACGTCAACGCCAGCAAAGCCACCCGGCAGTGCGTCGCCAAGAAAATGGAAAAATAGCACAGCCAAAACCGCTACAGCACGAAGGCCGTTAATATCCTTTCGGAAATTCATTACATCATCCTTACGTTTAGCGCACTGTTTTTAGATAAACGTTTATTGGCATATCTTTGCGCTTGCGTTCTTTGAGTGCTTCAGCGATTCCAAAACAGGAATTGCGGATGAATCATTAAAAAGGGATGAATTGTAACTAAAAAAGCGAATGGATTTAACTCATTACTTCAAGCAGCCATTGATGAAAATATTAAGCACGTTAACTCTGGATTTTGTCGATGGCTAAAAATTTTCCCTTAAGATCAAAACTAATGGCAAATCGACCTTTGATCCCTGAGTGAGTCACATAAGGCTGTAAAATATTCGCGGGAAAACACACGCGCCGACCATCAAGCGCCTGTGTTGTCACGGTTTTGGCACTGCCCTGATACCAGCGCAGGTATTGCTCAGTGCTGATATTCAGATCAACGACTATCTTTTTCATCGCTGTCTAACTGGATATTTAAACAGGAGTGAACACTGTATTGGGCAATATCAAGCAACTCTCGCAAGGCAACCGTATACATGGAAAACTCTTGCACATTGCCGGCTTTAAGTTCGTTCAACATCACAGCCCAGCGATTCAGTAACGATTTATAACATTTTTTCCACACCTGCAGCCGTTCTTGCAAGCTCAGGTTTGATTGCATTTCAGTCTGCAGCACACTGACGGTTAATGCACGTTGTTGCCAATCGAGGTCATCGCGGTAGGTTTCTCTGGCAAGAGCCTGCCAATGATTACTGATTTGCAAGGTATGAATCTGGGTTCTGAACCAGTGCAGATGTAATTCATCGCCAAGCATAAAATACAAGGTAGCAACGTCATGCAAGGGTTTGTGTGTGATGTCTGACGCTTCAATCATGCCGAGAAAAGACGGCATGGCAGCAATCGACGCCACTTTGCTGGCCAGTGCATCGGGCACGCCCTGTTGCAACAAATCCTGCATACTGTTTTCGTAGTTTTCTTTTAATTCACCCCGAATGAAATGCAATAAATTGGCACTGATTTCGTTTATTTTTGGCTGAAAATGATCGATGACCTGTTGAACGTCCAGGGTGCCTCGTCGATTACGCAAAAACCAGCGCGTAGCACGTCGTATCACCCGTGAAATGTCAGTCATCATTTTAAGTTGTGTCTGTGCACTGACTTTATAATCAAGTGCCTGGATTTCATTCCATAATTCATCAAGCTGATAAATAGAGCGGGAAATGATATAGGCTTTCACGATATCGGCAGATTCAGCGCCCGAGGCATCATGCATACGCAAGACAAAGGTAAAGCCCATGTCATTAACAATGGAATTAGCAACTTGTGTAGCAATAATTTCTTCACGCAATTGGTGATTGTACAGTTGTTTTTTGAATTTGCTGGTAATCACTCTAGGAAAGGCTGTTTCCAGGCGAACAGCCACACAGGGGTCATCCAGAAGGTGGCATTCAAGCAGCTGCTCTTTTAACAGGTTTTTGCTGTATGACAACAAAATGGCCAGCTCCGGGCGCGTTAAACCGCGCCCGCTTTTTTTACGCTCATTCATCTCATCATCGCCGGGAAGAAATTCCAGCACGCGATTGAGCTTGCCTAAACCCTCAAGATAATGAATATAGCGTTTTAATTCGTCCAAACGTCCGGCAGACAGACTTTCATTAAAACTGATGGCCTGCACTTGTCGGTAGTTATCATGCAATACAAGATCAGCCACTTCCTCAGTCATTTCAACCAGCAACTCATTACGTTGTTTGGGTGTCATATCGCCGTTGGCAACAATATGGTTGAGCAGAATTTTTAAATTCACTTCGTGATCTGAACAATCGACACCGGCCGAGTTATCGATAAAATCGGCATTCAGTGCAATCCCCTTCATGGCCATTTCGATGCGCCCCAATTGGGTGATTCCCAGATTGCCACCTTCACTAAACACGCGGCAATTCACCTCGCTGCCGTTCACGCGCACGGCGTCATTGGTTTTATCGCCCACATCAAAATGTTGTTCGCGTGTCGCTTTGATATAGGTGCCGATGCCGCCATTCCAGATCAAATCGACCGGCGCTTTTAGCAAGGCAGAGATCAATGCATTGGGTGTGAGTTTTTCCTCCTGAATTGAAAAACATTTTTGCATTTCGGGTGAAATGGCAATGGATTTTGCTTTACGTGAAAAGACTCCGCCCCCTTTTGATATAAGTTCCTTGTTATAGTTCTGCCATGTGGAGCGAGGTAAATCAAATAAACGTTGGCGCTCAACAAAACTTTTTTCAGCATTAGGCGTGGGGTCAATAAAAATATCCATGTGGTTAAAGGCAGCGACCAATTTTATTTTTTTCGACATCAACAAACCGTTGCCGAAAACATCGCCAGACATGTCGCCAATACCAATCACCGTAAACGGGTGTTTTTGAATATTAAAATCGAGTTCCCTGAAATGGCTTTGCACCGAAACCCATGCTCCACGTGCAGTAATAGCCATTTTTTTGTGATCGTAACCGGCACTGCCACCCGAGGCAAAGGCATCACCTAACCAGAAACCTTTTTGCAGCGAGATACGATTGGCAATATCCGAAAAACTCGCGGTGCCTTTGTCGGCAGCAACTACCAGATAAGGATCATCCCCGTCTTTTCTGACCACATTATCCGGGGGAACAACAATGCCCTCTTTTAAATTATCGGTAATTTCAAGCAAGGCGGAAACGAATAATTGATAACTGGCGATCACTTCTTTGTTGATAAGCTCTCTGTCTTCGGTGACGGGAAGCATTTTGCAGACAAAACCACCTTTAGCGCCTACCGGTACGATAACGGAATTCTTGACTTGCTGAGCTTTGACCAGTCCCAACACTTCGGTGCGAAAATCTTCTTTTCGATCAGACCAGCGCAAACCTCCGCGTGCTACTTTCCCTGCACGCAAGTGCACCGCTTCAACACGGGCCGAATAAACAAAAATTTCATACATGGGACGTGGCAGTGGAATATCTGTTATTTTCGCCGGATCAAATTTTAACGATAAATACGGCATTTCAGGCGAGTTTTTGTACCACTGAAAATAATTGGTGCGAACGGTGGCCATAATGGCTTCAACAAAACGACGCAGAATTTTATCTTCATCCAGATTTTCGACTTTATCGAGTTCTGCATACAGTAAGGTGAGACATGTTTCTTCGTTAGCGTTTCTGTTTTTTTCTTTATCAGGATCAAATCTGATTTTAAACAGCGTAATCAACTGATGCGTAATGAAGTGATAATTTCCTAAGGCAGTTTCAATATAACTCTGGCTAAAAGGGAAATTAATTTGTTTAAGGTATTTTGCATACCCACGCAACAACATCACTTCTTGCCAGCTTAATTGGGCACCAATCACCAGACGGTTAAAACCATCATTTTCAATTGCGCCCTTCCATGCCTGACGAAAGGCGGCCTGAAAACAATTTTTAATATGATCAATGTTGATTTCTTCGTCGATATACGAACGCACCGAGAAATCATGTATCCAGATGGCCGAGTTATTTTTTCGCCGTACTTCATACGGACGCTCACCCAGAATTTTCAAACCCAGATTTTCCAGCACGGGTATAACATCGGACAAAGGAATTATTTTTTCCAGATGAAATAATTTAAAACGGAATAACCCACTTGCATCTTCAACCGCACGGTAGAAACTCAAATCCATGGGCGCTGTTTCATTCATAGTGGCCATGTGACGAATATCAGCAACCGCCATGCGTGGTAAAAAATCTTCTTTATAACTGGCAGGAAAGGCATGTAAATAGATGGCATTTGCAGCGGCGGCTTCCTCTTCGCCCAGCACTTCATTAAGGGCTAATTGCAAATCGTCTTCCCAGGTGCGATAAACATCGGCCAGCCGCCGCTCAATATCGGCGGTGTTAACATCGATGGGTTTATCCGGTGAGACTTTAAGCACAATATGAACCTGAACCAGAATCGATTCTGAAAATTGGGTCGAGAAATTAATTTCGTTTGATTCAAATACCTTGCAAAGAATGGTCTGGAATTTAATTCGCATCTCGGTGCTGTAACAATCCCGGGGTGCATAGATAATACACGACACAAAACGTTTGAATGGATCGGAGTGCACAAACAGTTTTAATCGGGGACGTTCCTTGATATGCAAAATACCGGTGATGGTTTTAAAGAGTTCTTCGGTATTAACACGAAACAAATCTTCCCGTGGCAAGGTTGAAATGATCCGTTTTAATTGCTTGTAGTCATGACTTGTTTTATCCAGGCCGGTTTGTTCGATGATCTGTGCCAGCTTCTCCCCTATTAATGGAATACGGGCCGGGTCTTCCTGAAACGCTTTTGCGGTGAAGAGCCCCAAAAATCGATGTTCGCCAATTCGCTGCCCGGTCTTATCGTAATCATTGATGATAATAATTTCTGGATACGTGGGACGATGAATGCGACTCAGGGTGGACGATTTGGCAAAAACCAGTGTTTGATCCTGCATGGCCGAATACACATCAATGTCATCGAGCAGATCAACCTGTGTATTGACTTTGATAATGCCCAAATCAAATTCCTTCATGGGCGAGATACGTTTTTCCTCGTTTGTCAGCGCATAGTTTCGATAACCCAAAAAGGTAAAATTTTCCTCACTTAACCACGTCAGTAATTCAATCACCGAAGGCACGGTGTTGTTATCGATGCAATCCGCTTTTTGTTTAAGACTCTCTTTAACCTGTTCAAGTTGCGTCAGCATATTGGGGAAGTCAGCCACCCCTACCTTAAGTTCGGCCAGAATAGACAGAATTTCGTGACGCAAGAGCGCGAGTTTTGATTCATTGCTCTGACGGACAATTTCAATATGCAGAATGGCTTCCTGTATGCCGCCTTGATGCGCATGGGTGTCATGAGGCACGGCGCTCAGAACTTGACCTGTCCCGCTACGCTCAACAGTAAACACCGTATTGATGATGGAGTGTATGGCAATCGCATGGTTATTCAGCGCCATACGTACCGAGTCAACAATAAAGGGCATATCCAGCGTCAGGATTTCCAGCACGGTGTGCGTGGTTTGCCAGCCATCGTTTTCGACTGTCGGATTAAAGATACGGATTTTGGTGTTTTTTCTATCCAGATTCTGAATAAAGTGCCAGGTTGAAACGACCTCGCCATAGGTGTCATCCAGCGATTTATCGAGTAATTCTGACAACTGTGTATTGGCATAATAGTTGTTTGCAAAGTCAGCAATAAGATCAGCCTCAGGCGTATGAATACGTGCGGCAATCAAATTGCTGAGTTGACGGATAAATTCCTGATAACCGCTATCCTGGAGGTTGTTTACCATATGAAAATCCTTGTCGAAAACCGATCGTGGTAATACTTGTTTTGATAAAAGCATAACAAACAGGCCAATGTTTCATCCATTTTTAGAGTGTTTAATGGATGATTTCACCGCTTTTGTTATGTGGCATATAAAAAACAGTTAGCTTGAGCTGCAATCCTGACGTGTAACATTCGCGGGATGGCCTTTGAAAGTTTAGCGGGTTCAGCGGCTTACGTGAAAAAATATCCAAAGAAGATAACTTCAATCTTCCAGGGTATTGCATATGGACAAAACGCCTGTTTGCAAATGAAAGAATGAAAAACGTGGTAGATATCTTAATTCGTTAATGGAGACTTGATTAGTTAGGAGATGCCCCTATCATACACGGTGCTTATGAAACCTTGAGTCCGTTTTTTAACACACTACAAAGCAGGTTGTTATGTCGCAAAGGGAAAATATTCTCGAACTGGAAAAACAACTATCAAACATTATCGTAGGGCAAGAAAAGTTAATAAATCGTTTACTCATTGCCCTTCTGGCAGATGGCCATTTGCTGGTGGAAGGCGCGCCCGGTCTGGCCAAGACCAAGGCCATCAAATCATTGGCTGAACGCATTGCAGGCACTTTTCACCGTATTCAATTCACGCCGGACTTACTCCCTGCCGATGTGACCGGTACCGATATTTACCGTGTCCAGGAGGGTGGATTTTCCTTCCAGCCCGGCCCTATTTTCCATAATCTCATTCTGGCCGATGAAATTAATCGCGCACCCGCCAAAGTGCAATCTGCCTT
The DNA here is from genome assembly GCA_036802845.1 of Pseudomonadales bacterium. GTDB lineage: Bacteria > Pseudomonadota > Gammaproteobacteria > Pseudomonadales > UBA3067 > DAIRVL01. Next base: position 11,003 of record DAIRVL010000018.1, read on the forward strand.
GCTCGAAGCCATGGCCGAACGTCAGATTAGTGTAGGCTTGACCACACACGCACTGCCTGAATTGTTTATGGTTATGGCCACGCAAAACCCTATTGAACAAGAAGGCACCTATCCCCTGCCGGAAGCACAGCTTGATCGCTTCTTGTTACATGTCTGCATTGATTATCCGGACGCAGCCGCTGAACATAAAATTCTCGCCCTGGTGCGCAACGAAGCCAAAAACAAGGATAAAATCGCGCCCAGTCAAGGCATGCAATTACCCCAAAATGCCTTGTTTCTGGCGCGTCAGGATGTATTAAACGTCTACATGGCACCGGAAATTGAAGAGTACATCGTGCAAATAATCATGGCATCGCGCAAACCGGCGGCCTATGACGCGGCGCTGGCTTCATGGATAGACTATGGCATCAGTCCACGTGGCAGCATTGCACTGGATCGTTGTTCACGCGCACTTGCCTGGCTTGAGGGCCGCGACTTTGTTACCCCGGCCGATGTTCAGGCTATTGCGCACGATGCACTGCAACATCGCATTGGCATCAGCTTCGAAGCAGAAGCACGCGGTATGGATAGACACGCATTGATTGATGCACTGTTGAATCGTGTCACGGCGCCCTGACTATGACGCCCTCAACGATGACATTAGCGTCTCACTACACAGGTGCCTACACGTCAATTGAGCAATTAATCGAAGTTCGAAGAGAAAGTTGCCCGTTAAATTTTGCACGCCATAAAAAAACACTGGCAGCCATGGCAGGGTCACATCGTTCGTCGTTTCGTGGACGCGGGCTTGATTTTGACGAGGTCAGACTTTACCAGGCCGGTGATGAGGTGCGCAGTATTGACTGGCGTGTAACAGCGCGAACGGGCACCCCTCATACCAAATTATTCCGTGAAGAACGCGAGCAGTGGGTTTATCTTCTGGTCGATCAAAAAAGCAGTCTGTTTTTTGGCAGTCAGACAAGGTTCAAATCGGTGGTCGCCGCGCAGGTTGCCGCATGGCTGGCTTGGGCCACTGTAGCCAATCATGACCGTGTCGGTGGTTTTATTTTTTCAGACTTGGTGCATCAGGAATACCGCCCCAAGGGCGGCAAACAGGGCGTATTGCACCTGCTGCATGGGCTGGAAAAATTCAACCGTGCGCTGTCAAAGGAAAGCCTTTTGTCGCAGGCAGCCCAATCGGCTGAGGGTGGCAGCGCCTTGACCCAGGCACTGACACGGCTCCAGCGTGTTATCCGTCCGGGCAGTTTAATCTGTATCATCAGTGATTTTTATGGTCTCGATAACGCGGCCCAACAAAGTCTGACCGATATTATTCGACACCATAACGTTATGACTTTTTTAATTAGTGACCCCTTGGAAAAACAAGCACCTCCGCCGGGACACTACACCTTCGGCAAGGGTCACTTGCGCATGAGCCTTAGCACAAACAGCAAAGCAACCAGAGAGGCCTATCAATCACTTTACACGCAACGGATGAAAACCCTGGTCGACATCTTACGTCCCTACCCGGTGCCTTTACTTGAACTGGGTACCGAAAGTAACTATTTTGCCCTGCTGCGTAATGCCTTGGGCAGCAGTGCACGCAAGGCACGCGCATGAATAACGTCGATCCCTTGGCTGCTCTCAAAGATATTCATTTGCCTGAAGCTATCAGTATCTGGCCACCGGCATTGGGTTGGTGGCTAGTTTGCGCGGCACTGCTATTAACATTGGCCCTTGGCCTGTATTACGGGCTTAAAAGCTACCGTAAACAGGCTTATCGTCGCGCCGCGCTCAAAGCTCTCGTTCAATTAGAACAAGGCTACATGCAGCCAGGTTATTCACTGTTGAAAGACCGCTCACTGGAATCGTCTTTGGTACATTTACTTAAACGAACTGCCTTAAGCGCCTATCCTCGCAGCGATGTCGCCCGATTGATTGGCGACGAGTGGCTCTGTTTTATGGATGACAAAGCTGGCATGAATGTGTTTAACACTGAGCTGGGGCGGCGTTTGCAGGATAATCGTTTTGCTCCGCAGCCAGAGATGCTGGATACAGTCACTGCAAACCAACTATTGCAGATAACAAAAGAATGGATTAAAAAACACCAATGATTTCCTTTCAATGGATCTGGGTTTTTCTATTATTGCCACTGCCAGTGTTGGTGCGGTTTTTATTGTCACCCGTAGAAAAACAAGCACAAGCAGCATTACTTGCCCCCTTTTTTAGTGAACTTCAACAGGCGCTTCCCGAGACTGAACTGACATCACAAAACACACGCTGGAAAAGCTTACTGGCAATGCTGATCTGGATCTTGCTGATCAGTGCAGCAGCTCGCCCCGTGTGGGTGGGTGATGCGGTGGAAGTGCCTGTCAGCGGACGCGATCTGATGCTGGCGGTGGATGTTTCACCCAGTATGCAGGAAGAAGATTTAACGCTCAAAGGTAAACCGGTTGATCGGCTCACCGTACTCAAAACAGTAATCACCCCTTTTATTGAACAGCGGGTGGGCGACCGTTTGGGTTTGATTTTATTTGGCGGCCAGGCCTATCTGCAAACCCCGCTCACCTTTGATCGCACGAGCGTAAAAACGCTGCTCAATGAAGCTGAAATTGGTATAGCCGGCGATGGCACCGCCATTGGCGATGCCATCGGATTGGGTTTAAAACGCTTAATGCACCGAGCCAACGAGAAAAAAGTACTGATTCTGGTGACCGATGGTGCCAATACCGCCGGTGATCTGAGTCCACGTAAAGCGGCCGAACTCGCTGCACAAAAAGGTTTAATCATTTACACGGTGGGCGTGGGTGCTGATGAAATGAATGTTCCCGGTTTGCTGGGCACCTCGTTTGGTGCTTATAAAAAAAATCCCTCACGTGATCTGGATGAAGCCATGTTAAAAGACATTGCTTCGTTAACGGGTGGCCGTTATTTTCGGGCACGAAGCACGGAGGATCTGCTCGGTATTTATCAACTGTTAGATCAACTTGAACCGCTTGAACACGAACCCGAATTATTGCGTCCGCAACAAGCGCTTTATTTCTGGCCCCTGGGCTTGGCTTTTATTTTGAGTCTATTTATGGCGATGGCCGACTTGCCCTGGTCTTTAAATCGAAGCACCATTCGTTCTAACAACGAGTTTGACGTGTGATGAATTATTTTGGCGACCTGAATTCATTTCATTTCCTGCGACCGTACTGGTTTTTTGCACTGCTTCCGGTATTGATTCTGGTTTGGCGTTTAGCAAAAAAAAGAAGCGCCGGCGCGTCGTGGCAAAATCTTATCCACCCTGACTTGCTGCCCCTGTTGCTGCTGGGGGAGGAAAAATCCGCTCATCGGTTTCCCCTTGTGTTACTGACCTTGGTGTGGTTAATCACCGTGATTGCACTTGCCGGCCCGGTGTGGCAGCAGCTGCCGCAAGCGGTCAAAAAACGTATGGATGCCCAGGTGATTGTGCTCGATTTATCACTTTCCATGCTCGCTACCGACATTGCACCCAACCGTGCCGCACGTGCCAAACACAAACTGATGGATATTCTCAAATACCGACAGGAAGGCCTCACGGGTCTGGTGGTCTACAGCGGTGATGCACATGTGGTTTCTCCATTAACTGATGACACCCAAACCATTCTGTCGTTAGCGCCTTCCTTGGGCCCGGAACTGATGTCGGTGCCGGGCAGCAATGCTAGCGCCGCACTGAGCAGAGCGTTGGAATTATTGCAAAACGCCCAAAGCACCGAAGGTTCTATTTTATTTATTACCGATGGTATTGAAGAAGAGCAGATTCCACTGATGGAACAAGCGTTGGCAAACACGCCCTATCGCCTGTCCCTATTGGGCGTGGGCACCGCCAAAGGTGCGCCCATCAAGTTACCCGGGGGCGACTATTTTAAGGATAAAAATCATACCATCGTCATCCCTACCCTGAATCGGGATCCACTGATATCACTATGCAAGGGGCAGTACAGCGATTTAAGCAATGACGACAGCGACATCAAACGACTGATGAGCACTGATAACACCCACTTCAAGAATGATCAATATCAGGAAACACAACGGCAGTTTGATCTGTGGCAAGAAGAAGGCCCCTGGCTGGTTCTGCTACTTTTACCTTTTGCCAGTCTGGCCTTTCGGCGCGGCTGGTTGGGTCTGGTGCTACTGGGCTTGTTGTCATTTTCAGCGCTATCCCCCAGCCCTGCCTACGCCATAGAATGGTCTGAACTCTGGCAAACACCGGATCAAAAAGGTCAGAAACTCTATAACGAGGGTGAATATGAGTCTGCCGCAAAAACATTTAATACCCCCGAATGGAAGGCCAGCAGTTTTTATAAAGCGGGGGATTTTGACGCCGCCTACCAAGAGTTCGCCAAGAAAAATGATGCTGATGCTTTATATAATCAAGCCAATGCACAGGCAAAAGCCGGTCAACTTGAAGCGGCCCTAAGCTTGTATGAAAAAGCGCTAGAAATGCGTCCCGACAATAAAGACACCCAATTTAACCGTGATCTGGTAAAAAAATTACTGGAGCAACAAAAACAAAATAACGCTCAATCACCGAATCAGGACGGAAAACAGGCCGATAAACCCGGTGAAAATGCCTCACAGCAAGAAAATGCGACCCGCGATAACGCCGCACAAAACAAAAGCGCGGAAGGCAATCCTTCAGAACAAAAAACCAACAGCGATGACACACAATCACCGTCTTCTGACCAAAACACTGCCGACAGTCAAAAGCCGTCCGAACAACAAAACAACACCCCATCGAACTCAGAATCTGAATCGTCTCAAGCTGAAACACAAAAAGAAACAAACCCTTCTAAATCTGAATCGAACACCAAAACAAGTTCAGACGAAAAATCTGCATCCGAGCAGGCTGACATGAGCGCACAAGAAAAGCAGCAGGAACTGGATCAATGGTTGCGACGTATTCCTGACGAACCCGGCGGACTGTTACGCAGAAAGTTTTTTATTGAATCCCGCCGCAAACAAACCCAGGTGCCAGAACAAACATGGTAAAAACAGCCTTTTATTCAAAACTTCTGGTTTTTCTCTTAGCCCTTTGCTGCATGGCATCCGTGCAGGCAGCAGATTTCAGCGCCCAGGTCGATCGTTATGTGCTCGAAGAAGGTGAAAGTCTAGAGTTAAAACTTAAAGTGGATGACTCAAGCTTGCTCAGTCAACCGGATTATTCAGTTCTCAATCAATCGTTTGAGGTGCTTAACGAAAGCCGTAGCAGCCAATTGCAAATTATTAACGGGCAGAGTCAATCGTCAACCGTTTGGACGTTGACCTTGATGCCAAAATCAACGGGAGAGCTGATCATTCCCGCCATAAGTCTGAAAAATTTACGCAGCCAGCCCATTACTATCAACGTTAACAAAACCAGCGATAGCACAACAACGGTATTGGAAACAAATCCGCAAATTATGGTCGAGGCGGTTGTTGATAAAACACAAGCCGTCGTGCAGGAGCAAGTGATTCTTTCAGTACGTTTACTCTACCAGGGTGTGCAAATAAGTCAGTGGGCACTCAGTGAACCCGATGCCAGTGATGCCGTTGTGCGTGAATTGGGCAGTTCTACCCAGTATGAAAAACAAATAGGGAACCTCAAGTATGGCGTGCTCGAAAGACGATACGCTATTTTTCCCCAGAGCAGCGGCACGCTGGAAATCAAACCCATTATTTTTGATGGCATTGTGCATGAGGGGCGCCGTAGTCACTTTTTCGGACGAGGACAACAAATTCGACACCACTCGCGTGCAATCACCTTAAGCGTTGCACCACAAAATCCTCAGTTCAGGTATAAAGTCTGGCTGCCAGCAAAACAAGTCACCCTGGAAGAACGCTGGTCTTCAGCACCGGATCAGCTCAAAATTGGCGATTCAATAACACGCACACTAACGCTGACAGCGCTAGGACAAAGCAGTGCCACCCTACCCCCGCTGGAGCTGAATTTACCTGAGGATCTCAAGTCGTATCCGGATAAAGCCGATCTGGATGAAAGCATTAACAGTGATGGTTTGCTTGGGAAGCGTACTGAATCAATCGCTATTATTCCATCACACGAAGGTGAGTACATTGTGCCAGCCCTTGAAGTACCGTGGTGGGACACCGTTAATCAAAAAGTACAAATTGCACGTTTGCCGGAACGGCACATAAGCGTCATAGCGGCAACTGGAAACACCGCAACACACAAGCAAACACCCGCTGCCGTAGAGCCGCAGACACAAGCATCCGTAGTAGATGCGCCCCTTACAACAAATTCCGCGCTTGAATCAGAAATAAAAAAATGGCAAATCGCCACTGTAACGCTCGCCATTTTACTGTTTTTAATACTGCTTTTTTTCTTGGTAAAACTGTGGCATCAGCGCCACGCTTTTAAGCAGGTGTCCCATCCAGGCAAGGTTGAGACTAAAGACAGCTTAAAACTATCACAGGCCTATGCTCACCTGCTGGCCACCTGCCAGACAAATAATTGCAAGGAGTTACAGACAGCACTGCTGAACTGGGCCACTTGTTATTACGAAAAACCTGTGCACTCACTCGGCGAATTAGCGGCATACCTGAATAATGGGGACATAAAAAAAGAACTACAAGAGCTGGAAAAACGACTCTACGGCCATAGCAGTGAAACCGATTCAAAGCCGTGGCACGCTGAACGTTTGTGCGCGCTTATTAAACAAATGCCAACGCCTTTTTCTGCATCCAAACCATCGGTCACCGATAAACTGGCACGCTTATACCCCGACGTTTAAGAAGCTGTTAATAACTTGATCAAGAGATGCAGCACCGCGATGCGTTCCTTCAGTGAGATCGTGAACAGGTTCTAAGGTATAATGCCTGCTTACTGACTCAGACAGCAGGTTCTCATGGCAATCCACTGGTATCCGGGCCACATGCACAAGGCCCGGAAAGAAATTATTGAAGCAATGCCCAACATTGATCTGGTCATTGAGGTTCTGGATGCCCGTATTCCATTTAGCAGTGAAAACCCTGTTGTGGCTCAAGTGCGTAGCCATAAAGGCAATACCAAACCCTGTTTGAAAGTTCTCAGCAAAACGGATCTCGCTGACCCTGAATTAACGCAACTTTGGTGTCGCCATTTCGAGCAAGAAAAACATATCAAAGTTCTACCGATAGCCATCAGTGAGGAAAACGTAGCACAGCGACTGATAGCACGCGCCCGTGAATTTTTTCCTGAACGATCCGAACACAAGGCCATTAGAGCCATGGTGATGGGCATTCCTAACGTGGGCAAATCATCGTTGATTAACGTACTTGCGGGCCGAGCCATAGCCAAAGTGGGCAATGAACCTGCTATCACCAAACGCCAGCAACGTATTGATATCGGAGACGGAATTATTCTTAACGACACACCAGGCATCTTGTGGCCCAAAGTTGAGAATATCCATGGCTCCTATCGTCTGGCAGCCACCGGGGCTATTAAAGACACCGCAATGGATTATATGGATGCGGCCTTTTATATCGCGGACTATTTACTCGCCCACTATCCAGCACGTTTGCTTGCGCGTTATCAGCTGGAGCAGCTTCCGCAAACAGCGCAGGATTTTCTTGAAATCATGGGTGCAAAGCGGGGATGTTTACGCAGTGGTGCTTATGTTGATCTCAACAAAACAAGCACTTTATTTATAAATGAATTACGCTGCGGGCAAATAGGTCGAATTACCTTGGAAACACCCGACATGCTGAAGGTCGAGCTGGAAGAAGTAAGCCGTCTGCGAGAAGAAAAAGAAAAGAATAAACTTGAAAGAAGTCGAAACTATAAGGGCCGCAACAAGCATTAGAAACTACTGGTGCAGCCAGATATAAAGTATCTTAAGACTCAAGAACTTGCATCGTCACTCGACTCAACCACTTTTCGCTGCTTTTGTTCGCTGTTAAGCAGCCCCAATAAACGGCTAAAAGCGCGATCAAACAATGAACTCTCTGATGAGGTGCTTAACTCAACAATCTGAGCCTCCCCTTTGCGCAACTCATCTGCAACGCGATTAAAGGTTTTAACAAACACTTTCTGGCCACGTCGGTTAACGAACACCATTTCCCTGGTTTCATTTATTTTTTCAATGAGTTTGCAGCGTAGTTCATTGCCACTTTCTTCGTTAAACACAAACCATGTTTCTGTATTAAGCGCCATCACCTTTTCTTGGTATTCCATGGCCAGATTTTGGGATTTGATTTTCTGTCGTTCAATGCCTGTTTTACCATCCATGTCAGCGAGCTGATCATAGCCTTCACTCAAGTCTATTGTCTCGTTGTGATCTGCCTGTGAACCAGATACATCAAGAGGTGGCTCTGAATTGTTTGTAGCCTGCTCAATGTCGGCCATCAGTGATGAAGCATCAGCATTAACGTCCCCTGTTTGCCCCAGCTCATGCAACATCCATTGTGTCTCTATATCCATGACAGCCGTGCTTTCGTCCTGTGCGCCGGAAGATGGGGAGGTGGGATTGACTGCCTGACGGGTTTGTTTAACAAATAACGCAATATCATCAGCCGGATCATTTAGCGTTACGGAATCTGTCTGATTTGCATTTTCAGCAGAAGAGGAAGATTGATTCGGCTCAAAAAGCTGACCGGCCTTGAATGCAGCAATATGGACCTTCTCTAAGCGTGAAAACAGGGCATTTATTTCAAAGGGATCGTAAGAGATTTCAGCCAAGCCTTCATGCAGTGATTTAAGCAGCTGAGGCAGGAGTTGAACACACTTACTTTGTGATGAAACATCATTATGTGTTTGTACACTCCAGATCAAATCATTTGCTGTCCGCAAGGCATCCGCCCACTTTAAACTGTCTGCTCCCTCATTCAGATAAATCGAATACAAGACCTTGCTCCAGCCCTGATACAGCAACTCATGAACCACCTGAGGTATTGCCTTGTCGCCTATACACTGACTCAATGAGTTGGCTACAAAATCCTTGACGAACTTAACCTTTGCAACGCCAACTTCATACTCACGGGTTCTGCGCTCAGCCATTCGGACTCTTTTCCCCTCTTTTTCAATATAGTGATGAAATTCTTCATAGAGACTTTCAAACAAGTGCGCGTCAATATTCTCAGCATTTAAAATCTGCTGCACGATATCGTAAATACGTTTGAGCAAGTCATCCTTGCCATTGTCTTGTGCTGAACTCCAGCCCACACAGGCTTTGGTAAGTGCATTTAATAATTTTCTTGCCGGGTGATTGGGACGATTGAAAAAATCTTTGTCTTTAAGCGCTATTTTAACGATAGGGATCTGCAAACGGCTAATCAACGCCTGAATTGTACTGGGTAAATAGTTATCATCCAGAATAAGTTCAAACAACATCTCCACCAGATTAATAACATCTTCGTTTTCCTGATCCAGTGCTTTTGCCTGGGTATCACCACGTAAGGCAAGGGCCTCAAGAATAGACAGCCTGAGCGATGAGGGTTTAATCACATTAACATTACTTGCCAACCACTCATCCAGACTGGCATCACTTGCATATTGCTGAGAAAACCTGGTCTGCAAGGTATTAAGTACGGCAAACATTTCTTCGGGCGGAATAAATGTACCCGTAAGTGCTGAACGTGGCGCTGCATCACCACGACTACGTGCCTGCGTGAGTAAACTTTGCAACTCTGAAAAACTTGTTTCAAAGGGCGCCGGGGTGAGCTCGGATAACTCGGTTAAATTGGATACCAATGCATCGGTCAGCTCTTTGACTTTACTGAATTCATCATTATTTTTTGATATTTTGTAGCGCAAATCGGGTAAGACACCCGCGTCAATCAAGAGCCTGTTACTCTGTCTTATAACACTACCCAAAGCGGCCATGACGGTAAGATCAAACTGCTTGTACAAAATGAGTTTGCACTGAATTTCAAGATCCAGAGCGCTTACTGACAACATCAAAATATCGACAATGCGCGTTGGCGATAAAACCGTGTTATTTTCATCAACATGGGCGTCAGCAACCAAGGCATCCAAACGCATACCCAAGTGGTATAACTGTTCAATGTTGTCGGCATGCGCCTTGGATGTCATGGCATCAAAGGCGATATTTTCTTCCAGATCATCATGCTGCACCAAAGTGAGCTCAGCCCCGGAAGAGAAATTTATATGTTCTGCTTTTTCAGAAAGATAGGGGAATGTTTTAAAGTTATTTAGCAGTCCTTTTTCGAAGGATTTTTCCGCCAGATGCCTGTTTAACCGAAGTTTGCGCATCGCATCAAAATACAGCGATTGTTCGTTGTTATTACTTGCTTTTTCTGCGCGATTAAAAAAAGAGTTGTCAACAAGATCAAACGCTTTTTTATAAGCAAGCATTAATTGCGACAATGCAATTTCTTGTATTTCCTCAAGCAAAACAGGGAGTGTTTTGCTAACTGTTTTTTGTTGATTTCCCTCGACCGAGGAGGTAGTTGCGTGTGTTTTAGAATGCGTATTCATAAGAGCGCTCTAGCCAGACCATTGCAATCGGTGAGTTTTAGGTGCGTCATTCTTTCATGGTTATGTGTGATAAAACAATTAACTTTGTAGACTATTGCTACAAAGTGTAAAAGCAAACTTTAGTTAGTTTTCTTTCCCAAGCTCAGCACTTCTTGGCTTAACTGAATAGCCTGAATTGCTCGGGCTCATCTTTATGGGTTTGTAATAAATTTTTACAGGTTAAATAGTAGGCGTTTTTATTAGACCATGGAATACAGCCCCTGTATGTTACCACCCCAAAGCTTTCCACAGACTTATTCACAGATTATGTGGAAAAAGTTTCATTTTCGTGAACCTGTTTCAGTAAAGGACGATGAAGATGGGCATCAATGCGAGCTGCCAGCGCATCTAACTCGGCCTTCTTTTTATCTTTACCAAAGAAATTCAGCATGCGGGTAAGAAAGGTCCAAACAACCTTTAGTAGATCACCTTTGTCGCGGGGGACTATATGGATATGAACATGAGGAACGTGCTGGTTCGCTGCTTTGCCGTCATTAACGAGAAAGTTGGCGCCGTCTACAACAATGCCGGCAGTTCGTTGTGCTTGCAAAATATCGTTGGCTACTGAAAACAAATGGGCGCGGGTATTCTCTTCGAGTTCATGCAAACATCCGCCATGGGTTTTGGGAATAATCAGCACATGCCCCGGCTTTATCGGAAAAATATCCATAAAAACCATACAAAGATCATCTTCATAAACTACACTGGCTGGCAGTGTTTTATTGGCGATTTGACAAAAAATACATTGCGACATTCGTGGTCACCTCCTTGGTATAAATAACAGCGAGCTACACTTGCCTTACGTAGTGAGCATGGCCAGGGCATTAATAGTTTTCTCTCTGGTTTTATACTCCGATACCGTAAACACTGTCTATTTTATTCAGGAAGTTACGTATTGTTTAACAGAAATATTTTAGCCCTCGCTCTGGCGCAATGTTTTGCTATGACGGCGCCCGCAATTACCGTGCTATTGGGCAGTGTTATTGGCAGTCAATTGGCTCCACGCCCCTCCCTGGCTACACTGCCCATCACTCTAATGGTGATGGGCATGGCGATCATGAGTTATCCCGCCGCATTTATCATGAAACGAATCGGACGAAAATCAACCTTTATTCTTTCAGCATTGACAGCGCTTTCTGGTGGATTAATCGCCAGCGCATCCATAGATCACGGTGACTTTTATACTTTTTCACTGGCGTGTTTGTTGATTGGTATCAATGCAGCCGTTGTGCAGCAGTACCGCTTTGCAGTTGTTGAATCTACCGCGCCCGAGCATGCGGCAAAAGCCTTGTCTTTTTTAATGTTCGGAGGCGTTTTTGCTGCGTATATTGGCCCGGAAGTAGCGACGCATCTAAGTCACTGGCCCGATAAATCGCTCTACGCAGGGTCATTTCTAGGACTTAGTGTGCTCCTGTCCGGATCTATAATTTGCCTTCTTTTTTACAACAATACGCCCAGAGAGAGCAATAAAACCCCGACCACTGAAACACCCCGCTCATTACGCGCAATGGTAAGTCAAACCCGCTTTCTTATAGCCGTATCTGCCAGCACGATTGCCTTTACAGTGATGAGCATGATTATGACAGTGACACCGATCAGCATGCATGTTGTTCAGGATTTTACCGTTGAAGAAACAGCCACTGTTATCCAGAGTCACATTATTGCCATGTATTTACCTTCGTTGGTAAGCGCTTATCTTATTACGCGCCTGGGCACCGTAAATGTCATGATTTTAGGCGCGGCAGCCATGCTCTTGTGCTCGGTCATTGCACTCGTAGATACCCATTTTATGCACTATTGGTGGGCACTGGTTTTGCTGGGGATAGGATGGAATTTCCTCTTTATTTCCGGCACGACCGCATTAGGACAAACTTACAATTCGAGTGAGAAATTCACGGCTCAGGCTATAAATGAAGCGGCTATTTTTGGCTTTCAGGCAGTAGCGACCTTGAGCGCGGGCGCCCTGATGTATACCTATGGTTGGAACGTAATCCAATATTTAAACATGCCTGTGCTCATTGTTTTTTTGATTTGCATCATGTGGAAAAAACGCTCATTTCCTGCTTTAAGTAAATAGATACAAACAGCGTTGTCATGATAATAGAGCATTTTATATCTGAATATGACCATGCATCTGATTCAGGGACTAATAAGACCTAAATCCTTTACTTGGCTATGGTTTACAAAATAAGAGTGTTCGCCTATCATGCGCGCCATTGTGAAATGTGGTGTAGACTCCCTGAGTTCATCCATTTTAATTCTTTCACTGAGCCAGTTTAGTCAGTCGGGAGTAGAACTGTGTCTGTAGTCGCACAAGAAATAGTTACCCAGCACTGGTCCTTTGCTGCTTACGTCTTAGGTGTTGTTTTCATTTGCGCATTTATGCTTGGCATTCCAGTATGGCTAGGTGGACGTGCTTATGGCCGAGCCAAGAATGAACCCTTCGAATCGGGCATAGTCTCTGTGGGCAGTGCCCGTATGCGACTTTCTGCAAAGTTTTATCTCACGGCCATGTTCTTTGTTATCTTTGACGTAGAAGCGCTGTTTCTTTATGCCTGGTCCGTGTCTATTCGCGAAAACGGATGGATAGGTTTCATTGAGGCCGCTACTTTTATTGTCATACTTTTGGTTGGTTTAATCTATATTTGGCGAGCCGGCGCGTTAGACTGGGCACCTTCTGCTCGCCGTCAAAAAGCCCTTAAAAAACCCCAGGAAACTCATTGAGGCACATACAGTGGATTACACGCTAACTCGTATCAATCCAGATGCAACGCAGACGACGGCTTACCCGTTAGAACAGCGTAGTGCCACAACGGATCCTATCGAAGACCAAATCCACAAGAACATTTTCCTGGGAAAACTTGAAGATGTGATGCACTCGATGGTGAATTGGGGGCGTAAAAATTCCTTGTGGCCCTATAACTTCGGACTGTCTTGTTGTTATGTTGAAATGGCGACTGCTTTTACCTCGCCCCATGATATCGCCCGTTTTGGTGCCGAAGTCATCAGGGCCTCGCCACGCCAGGCCGATTTTATGGTTGTCGCCGGCACCTGTTTTATAAAAATGGCCCCTGTCATCCAGCGTTTATATGAGCAAATGCTCGAACCCAAATGGGTTATTTCCATGGGCGCCTGCGCTAATTCCGGTGGCATGTATGATATTTATTCGGTTGTACAGGGCGTGGATAAATTTCTACCTGTTGACGTTTATATTCCCGGCTGCCCACCGCGACCGGAAGCTTTTTTACAAGGTTTGATGTTATTGCAGGACTCCATTGGCAAAGAACGCCGCCCTCTCTCATGGGTAGTGGGTGATCAAGGTGTCTACCGCGCCAACGAGACATCGCAGCGGGAACAACGACGCGCCGAGCGTATTCAGGTAACAAACCTGCGCACCCCCGATGGTGTTTGAACGTTTTATACGAAATTTAAACCTTGCAAACCTACAAAAGTTAGAAGACTCAACTGAATGACAGCTCCCAACCCTGCTCAGATAAACGCGACAGACCACGAAGTAGTGCGTGAATTGAAAGCATCTTTTGATGATGCCAGCATTCAGCTTCAGTCCAGCAAAGACACTGTTCCAACGATTTGGGTAAGCCGCGAAAAGCTGGTGGATGTTCTACGCTACCTGCGCAACACCACCCGTCCTTATGTCATGCTGTTTGATTTAAGTGCCATTGACGAGCGTTCGCGCAAACATCGCCACGGTCAACCTGCGGCTGATTTCACGGTCTTTTACCATTTGCTCTCGCTTGAGCGCAACAGCGACCTACGTATCAAGGTCGCGCTTT
>DAIRVL010000019.1:0-25115 GCA_036802845.1 Pseudomonadales bacterium
CCGCACGCGATAGATCACAAAGCTTGGCGATTGCAGGCGGGTTCCCGTTGCAGGTCTGGATTATTTTTTTAATTTTGGACCAATACGCATTTGTAACGTTGCTGACACAACTTTGTCTCCATGGGTGTCATAGACATCTACCGTTACAGGAATATCCTGTACGGTGTGCCAATCTGGCTCATCAAATTGACAGACTGCCCGAAGGTCGGTTTTGGCTTTTTTTAAATAGTTCAGCGTAAGTCCGCTGGGAATCCATCGGGCCGTATTGGGGATGCTAAACTGCACGGCCCCAGAGGCGGTGAGTTCCACAAGATTGGCCATGGCGACGGCGTGAACGGTGCGCATATGATTTTCTACCGCGCGCCGTTTCTTCATTTTAACTTCCATATATCCAGGCGCCACGCGCACAATGCGTGGGCGAATATTCCCGGAGTAGGGCGCGACAAGTGATAAGCCCAGGTTTATCAGTAAATGATGGCCAGGTATTTTTTGTATTCGTTGAAACCAACGGGTGGCGAGTGTTTCTTGCATTTTTATATTCTTTATAATTTTTAAAAGGGAAGGGATGAACCTTTTCGGATAATAAGCGTAATGTCCAAGAACAGAGGTCCGCTAAACTGTACGCCGCTGACCGAAACGGAACGATATCAGATTTATGTCTTAAAGAAAGCCGATCATCGTCAAAAAACAACCAAGTTTTTGAATGGATGCACTGCAACAAGTTGCCGCGATTTATTTCTTATGTGCACCCTCAAGTAAGAAATGCGCAGGCGGTAGCTCGAATTCTTGTGCCGAGCGTGGTACATGCGACCAGAGGACGCATTCGCCATTAAGCAGAAAAAGCGCCGCTCGTTGCCATCGGGTGCCTGCTGCGTTTCTGTTTCTGATGCCTTTGAATAACAGCGCTGCAACACCCAGCAGAGAAGACGGGCCAGCGAAATGCCAGAGGTTTGAAAAACCAACACCCCACTTGGCATGAAGTTCTCGCTGCGTATCAATGACCAAACGCAAACGACCCAAACCCCCCAGGGTGTTGATCCATTCGGTGCTTTGCGACGCATTGCCGTGGCTCACAAGGAAAACAGCCACGTGCGGGTGTTGCTCGGCCCACAAACGCAATTGTTTGACCGTGTTTTCAGCAAAAGGGCAGCCAACGTGACGAATGAATGCGACGACGCGCAAACGTTCGCTTGCAGCCAGTGCACTCGATTGCGGTGCCGTTTGACCCACAACAACGAGTGCTGACATTGTTTGACTTCGGGGGCGTGAGAGCCCGATAAAGGCCATGTTTTTAAAATTCCAACGCTACAAATAACAGGCGCGAGTAAGCTGGATATTGTTTCTCTTATAAACTTTCCCGAGCTGGCCCGGTGTTTTTAGCAAGGGTTTTTATGCCTCAGCATGCATCTACTTGCAACTGTGGATTCCAGACAACTTCCCAAAGATGATGATCTGGATCTTGAAAGTAACCGGCATAACCGCCCCAAAATGTTTCTTGGGCCGGCTTTACAATCACTGCGTCTGCGCGCTTGGCCTGAGCCATAACTGCATCCACTTCGGCTTTGGATGAAACGTTATGTCCCAGGGAAAACTCTGTTGCACTCGGGCTACCCAAAGGAAGACCTGCATCCTGCGAGAGACTTTTTCGCGGCCAGAGGGCGAGCTTTAGGCCGTGCTGAAGATCAAAAAAGGCAACGGCACCATGCTCAAATTCCTTTCCGATAAGGCCTTCCGTTTTCAGCCCGAGACCATCACGGTAGAACGTGAATGATCGTTCCAGATCATCAACACCAATGGTGATGACAGTAATTCGCGGATTCATACATAAACTCCCTATGAAGCATAACGCTGTGCGGCAAGTGGCGCCGGCCTGGCGCGTCTGTTAGTTGCTTATTGATTGCCCGTGTTCACGATGGTTTTTGGCGTTTTTTCATGATGAGAACATAAAGGAGCGGTAAAATTATCAGGTCTTTTATTTATTGTTCTTAATAATTTCACTTACTATCGTGTCGTGTAACCCAAAGTGATTTCCTTGTATTTTCAAGGAACATTTTCCATGCCGCACACATAAATCAAAGCTCCCCCTTAAGTGCTAACGACTTCTCTGTAAGTTTTCCAGCTCACGTTCAAGATTAGCTTTGTTCTCCTTCAGCTTTCTGAGCTCTTCTTTTGCGGTAATGTCATCGGATTTTTGCTGTAGCCTATCTTCCAGCTGCCAAATCCTTGCGTTTATCCCCTGGATGGAATCGCTCGTTAGCTTTATCTCAAACCGCTGCTCAAGCTGAGCCAACTCGTAGGCTTTGGCATAATTATTATCCAGCCAAAAGTAGCCCCCAAAAAGTGTGGTGATAAATGCGGCCAATGTAATGAGCGGTGACACATTGCGCTTAACCCATTCTGCAATCGCATTGTCTTCTTTAGCGTTGTTGCTCTCTGGCATAAATACCTCCGCAGGTGAAAAATGATTTTGGCAGGGCTATACGTAAATTTGCAACGCGCATGCTGCTAGGGTAGTAAGCGTCGCCTGACCGCAATATTAGGCCATTAAACGTGCAAGCCCACCGAAAAAGGCCCAAACTAATATTTTCATGGGTTAACTCTTAGGTCAAATTCGTTTCTCTGCTCAGGGTTTGTTATACATTTGATGATGTCGCCAGGGCATCACTATGCCTTCTGCATCAAGTGTGGTTTTGACTTTTTCAGTCAGGGCAAACGATACATCGCCAAAATCGGATGACTTTACCCAGGGCCGCAAAACAAACATCATGGCGGTGTCGGTGAGTGCTCTAACGGCAATGACAGGCGGCGGATCTTTTAAGATACGACTTTCTTCGTTGAGGATGCGGGTGAAAATTTCTTTGGTTTTCTGGATGTCGGCTTCGTAGGAAATACCAAACTCAAGATCAATGCGCCGGATGGGTTTGGTTGAGTAGTTAACAATATTACCTCCAGTGATGGATGAGTTGGGGATAATAATGACTTTGTTGTCTGCCGTGCGCAGCATGGTCGAAAATACCTGAATATCTTCCACGGTGCCGGCGGTGCCAGCGGCTTCAATGAAGTCACCGACTTTGATGGGCCGGAAAATAATCATCAATACGCCCGCCGCGAAATTGGACAACGAGCCTTGTAATGCCAAACCCACAGCCAAACCAGCGGCACCGATAATGGCCACAAAGGAGGTGGTTTGTATGCCCAGCTGACCCAGTGCCGCGATAATCACAAAGGCGGTCATGGCGGCACTGATTAAACTGCGGGTAAATGAAATCAGCGATTTCTCAATGTGGCGGCTTTCCATTACATTGGCGATAGCGCTGGTGATCAAGCGTGTAATCCAGCGACCGATGTAAAAGACCAGGATTGCAGAAAGAATGTTTACCGCCCAATCTAAGCCTGAGGTCAAGGCCCATTTTTTGGTGATGTCCATAAGATGGTCAAGGTTGGAAGGATTCATTTTTTTGATATGGTGAATGGCATCGGTGACTTTGATGACATCGGTGGGTGGGTTTGCTAACTGGGGTGTTGACATGCGAGTTCTCCAAGGACACGGAAGGCTGTTTTATTCAAGGGCTATCTGTGGCACAAATAAAGCAAGAAATAAGAACTATTTCAATTTTGTGTGAGGGGTTGTATTTTTTTGTTGCGCGTGGATTGGAAGTATCTGTTGATACTTCCCTGAAAGGCAATAAAAAACCCGCTAAACCGGGTGATTTGCGGGTTTTTGTAGAGACCTTAAAACATGAATCAATTGGTACCAGAGGGCGGACTTGAACCGCCATGCCCGCAAAGGCAGTGGATTTTGAATCCACCGTGTATACCGATTTCACCACTCTGGCAAGACTGGACGCGGAGTATAAAGCAGAGAATTAAAGCGCGTCAATCAAAGTTTTGGGATGACTTCGCGTGTGTTATGGCTAGGTTTTGGCTTTGTGTGGTGTCTTGCTACGGTTAGATATGAAGGTTTTCAACTTATGGTTAAATATCCTGAAAATGCGAATACTCATGATGTGTCAATCAGACCTTAAGAGCTATTAGCAAAGCACTGAGCAGGGCTCATAAAAACAAGGGCTATTTAAAATTTACGTTGGACAGTGATCTTTTATCAAAAAAACTTGCAAAGGGATGGCTGCTTTTCTGCTTGACCGTGATTTTCTAATGGGTAGCGCTGTTTTTTTCTTGTAAACTACTCCCCGCAAAGTCAGAGCCACTAACTACTCTGTAGACGTTCAGACTTGATCTGACAGTAGCGCCAGCCAAGAGGTATGCAAAAAGTGAAATCTTATGACGTCAGTTGATCCAATCATATGGTTCTTCTTATTTGGAGTGCTTGCCGGCATTCTTCGTTCTGAGTTGCGTTTACCAAGCCAGGTCTATGACTTTGTGACCATGTTATTGTTGTTGGCTATCGGCCTGAAGGGGGGCGTTGAATTATCAAAGCAGCCTTTGAATATTTTGCTGCCTCAAATGGGAGCGGTGGTTGCGCTGGGGTTCTTATTGCCGCTATTGGCATTTCCGGTCTTATTATACGGGGGAAAATTCAAAAGACCCGATGCCGCCTCTATCGCTGCGCACTATGGGTCGGTTAGTGTCGGAACTTTTGCGGTAGCCGTCGCGTTTATGAATACGCGAAACATTCCCTTTGAAGAGCACATGGCCCTGTTTGTAGTGTTACTTGAAATTCCTGCGATACTTGTTGGAATCCTGCTCGCTCGGGGAATGAGTAAAAAGACAAAGTGGGGGGAAATTGCGCATGAAGTCTTGCTAGGCAAGGGCGTGATGTTATTGATAGGAGGCTTGCTCATCGGATGGATAAGCGGAGCAGAAGGACTCACCTCGATCAAGCCGGTGTTTTCT
Organism: Pseudomonadales bacterium; assembly: GCA_036802845.1. Taxonomy (GTDB): domain Bacteria; phylum Pseudomonadota; class Gammaproteobacteria; order Pseudomonadales; family UBA3067; genus DAIRVL01. The sequence goes on from DAIRVL010000019.1 coordinate 4,855, forward strand.
GACTCATTCAAGGGCATTCTGGCACTGTTTCTTTTAGAAATGGGTTTGATTACTTCGGCCCAACTTGACAGTTTACGGCGATACGGGATATTCCTGATTGCTTTCGGAATAGTAATGCCCATCTGTTCCGCAATATTCGGCATCGTATTGGGGTTCAGTTTAGGCTTATCAGTAGGCGGTACAAGCGTATTGGCGACTCTGTTTGCCAGTGCGTCGTATATCGCCGTACCAGCGGCCATGCGTATTTCTGTTCCGGAGGCGAATCCAACACTTTCATTAACGGCCTCACTGGGAATTACTTTTCCGTTTAATATTTTAGTTGGCATCCCTCTGTACTACAGCATTGCCAAGCAAGTATTTTCAAGTCTTGGAGGATAACAAGTGAATGCTTACCCTTTTAAGCTGGTGACTATTATCACTGAAGCAGCGTTAGAAAAAAACTTGATCAACGACATAGAGCGACTGGGTGTCAAGGGTTACACCGTTACCGACGCTCGCGGTAAAGGTAGTGCCGGAACACGTCATGGAGGATGGGATGCAAGCGCCAACATTCGTCTGGAAACCATTTGTGATGTTCAGATCGCCAAGAATATCGCTGAACATCTTCAACAAAAATATTACGACAACTATGCGATGGTGCTTTTCACCAGCGATATAGAAGTTTTACGTCCGGAAAAATTTTAGCTACTAAACAGGAAAAATCATGCCTGCACTAATAGGTATTATCATGGGGTCAAAATCTGACTGGGAAACAATGTGCCTCGCAGCGGAAATATTGGAAGAGCTCAAAATACCGCATGAGGTCGAGGTGGTGTCTGCTCACCGCACACCCGACAAGCTTTTTAGCTATGCCGAATCTGCGGAGTCACGTGGCATCCAAGTCATTATTGCAGGAGCCGGCGGTGCCGCGCACTTACCTGGCATGGTTGCAGCAAAAACAATCGTGCCAGTATTTGGGGTTCCCATTCAATCCAAGGCACTCAATGGCATGGATTCATTGTTATCCATAGTGCAGATGCCCAAAGGTATTCCCGTGGGAACGCTCGCGATCGGTCAAGCAGGCGCAGCCAATGCGGCATTGCTTGCTGCGGCGGTTCTGGGAAATCATTATCCCGAAATACGTCAGGCACTCAAAAACTTTAGGGATGCGCAAACCAATTTAGTCATGGCTAATTCAGACCCGAGAGTTTAGGCATGAAAATAGGTGTTTTTGGCGGTGGGCAGTTGGCACAAATGCTGGCTTTGGCGGGTATACCCCTTGGACTTCGGTTTGTCTTTTTTGATCCGACCCCGGATGGCTGCGCGGCAACACTTGGCCAACATATACAAGCCGATTTTGATGATTGGCAACAGCTAAAATTATTTGCCAAAAGCGTAGACCTTGTAACCTTTGAATTCGAGAATATTCCGCTATCGGCAATAGAATTTGTCAGTAAATATACGCGCGTTTATCCCGAGATAAATACCTTAAATGTAAAACAAGACAGACTGCTTGAAAAACAACTATTTCAACGATTAGGCATTGCCACGCCAAAATTCATCGACATTCAAAGCAAAAATGACATCCATGATGCAGCAGAGACGCTAGGCTTTCCTTTTGTTATTAAAACGCGATTCGGCGGCTATGACGGCAAAGGTCAATGGGTGTTAAAGTCTGAAGAGCAAATAGCGTATACATGGTCGCAAATCGATGGACTACCTTGTATCGCAGAACAATGGATTAATTTTTCACGAGAAGTGTCCATTATTGCCGTACAAAACAGGAACAATGAAAGGGTATTCTATGATTTGGCTGAAAATGGGCATAATCGTGGCATTTTGCACACCACAGTCAACCGCCCTTCTGACCCTATGGCGCTTGAAGCACAAAAAATAATTTGCAAATTATTAGAAGAATTAAATTACTGTGGCGCAATTGCATTGGAATTATTTGAGTGCAATGGCCAACTGATTGCAAACGAATTCGCTCCTAGAGTCCATAACTCAGGGCATTGGACAATAGAGGGTGCCGCCACCAGCCAATTTGAAAACCATCTGCGCGCTATATTAAATCTACCGCTTGGCAGCACCCAACATAAGGGCCAGTACGTTATGCTGAACTTTATCAGTAAAATTCCTGAACTGCCTCACGCTTTAAGCATCCCAAACAGTCACTTTCACAATTACACAAAACAAGCAAAGCCGGGAAGAAAACTGGGCCACTTAACAGTTTGCGCCGATCAGCATGAAGACATAGATAAGCTGGTTTTTAGATTAAAGAATTTTTTCCATTTTTGAGCTAACAACGGTAAGTAATGCGGCACTCAAAGAATCGGTACTGGATTGTGACATCTTCACCCGTACCAGCCCGGCGCATAAACTGCGCCTCGTTATGGCGCTGCTATTCGGCATGACGTTGCCAGTGACACCTTTCAGATACTCTGATCAACCTGATTACTGCCACGATGCTAGGCCTTGCGCTGGCATTTGAACCAACCGAAGAAAACACTATGCACAAGCCGGTAGCGTTTCTGGTTATCCCTGTTTTTGCGCTGACGAATGCCGGTATTTATATCGACTGGAGCGGGATAGGTGAGCTGCTGTTTCATCCGTTGACGCTGGGTGTTATGGCCGGTTTGGTTCTGGGTAAACTTATTGGCATTGCGGGAATTTCTTATCTTGTTATCAAGTTGGGGTGGGCGCGCTTGCCAGAAGGCGTGTCATTCAGCCATCTGGTGGGTGCAGGTCTGTTAGGTGGAATAGGTTTTACCATGTCGATTTTTATTGCCGAGCTTGCATTTGCAGGACAGGATCAATTTCTGCTCATGGCAAAAACGGGAATTCTTTGTGCCTCGGTGGTCGCCGGTGTGAGTGGCCTGCTCTGGCTCTACTTTGTTTCTTTACGAAAGGTGTAATGCGCGCTGTTTATCCCAGACGAAAGGCAGAAACCACAGCCCCGAGCACGGTGTCAGTAAATATCTTCATGCCTTGATCATTGCAACCAACTCCGGCTATCACCTGCAAGGGAAGCAGGTGTTCTTCGCGCGGATGTGCCGAACGGGCATGGGGTGCCTGCTGCCAGTTCATAAGGGCTTGTTGGCGTTTATTCAGATCGTTTGACGTCATAACTTCGGTTAACCAGGCATCAAAACCTTGTGAATCGGCTGTGGCTTTTGCCGGTGTATCGCTGTGCATGTGACGCATCAGTGTGTGCATGTTGTGGTAACTCATGCCACTGCCCATAATCAGTACACCCTGTTCGCGCAGGGGTGCCAAGACCTCACCCATGGCCAAATGCTCTGCTGGGTCCAGCCCCGTTTTGAGCGACACTTGTACAATGGGAATGTCTGCTTCGGGAAAAACGAGTTTCAGTGGAATAAATACGCCATGATCAAAACCGCGTTGATAATCGTAGGTCCAGGCAATGCCTGAGCGGGTCAGTAAATCGGCGATCTGTGCTGCCAGGGTGGGTGAACCTGCGGCGGGGTAGGTGAGTTGATAGGTGTGTGCGGGAAAACCGCCGTAGTCGAACAGCAGTTCAGGCGCATCGTTATTCTGAATTGTAAAAACAGGCGCTTCCCAATGGGCCGAAATTAATACAATAGCCTTGGGTTTCGCCGGAAGGGTTTGTGCCAGACCACACAGGAAATCGCGCATGTGATGCCATGTTTGTGGTGGTGACCAGTCCATAAAAAAACAGGGACCACCGCCGTGGGGAATGAACAAACAAGGTGTTTTTTGCATAAGCACTCCCCGGGTATTGATGTATTTAAAGGTTATTTTTTATCGTTGCTTAATGCCGGGTAGTCGGTATAACCGCGTTCGTCACCACCGTAGAAAGTGGTTTGATCGGGCACATTAAGCGCGGCATCTAATTCCAGACGTTTGACCAGATCCGGGTTGGCCAGGAAGGGTACACCAAAGGCGATTGCATCGGCTGCGCCCTTGGTAATGGCGGCATTGCCCCGTGCCTTATCATAAGCACCGTTCGTGATATAAACGCCTTTCCAGCACTGACGCAACAGGCCCAGATCGAAGCCGGGGCCCGCAACACCGGGTGCGTCCTGACCCATTTCCGTGATGTGCAGATAGGCCAGTTTGAAACGGTTTAATTGTTCCACCGCATAGGTGAAGGTGGTTTGGGGATTGGAATCGAACATGTCATTAAAGGGTTGCAGCGGCGATAGGCGTACGCCCACTCGATCGGCGCCCCAGACATTGACCACGGCTTGCGTCACTTCGAGCAGAAAACGTGTACGGTTTTCGAGTGAACCACCGTAGTTGTCCGTGCGTTTGTTGCTGCCGTCACGCAGGAACTGGTCGATCAGATAACCGTTAGCGCCGTGAATTTCAACCCCGTCGAAACCCGCGCGTTTGGCACGTTCTGCCGCATGGGCATAATCGGCGATTACGCGTGGAATTTCTTCCAGCGTGAGGGCACGGGGTGTGACCAGGTCTTTCAGGCCTTGCGGGGTGAACGTTTGGCCTTTGGGTTGTATGGCTGAGGATGAAACGGGTAAGGCACCGCCGTGAAAATCTGGATGCGATGCGCGACCACAGTGCCAAAGCTGCAAGAAGATGTGCCCCTTTTGTGCGTGAACGGCATCGGTGATTTTTTTCCAGCCGGCTTCTTGTGCGTCGGTGTGGATGCCGGGGGTGGCGGGATAACCCACGGCCTCGCTGCTGATCTGGCTGCCTTCGGTGATAAGCAGGCCGGCCTGCGCTCGCTGGACGTAGTAAGTGGACATAAGTGCGGTAGGCACTGTTTCGGGGGCGCGATTACGTGTCATGGGTGCCATAACGATACGATTGGGCAAAGTGAGTGAACCGAGCGTCAGGGGCGAGAATAGGTCGGACATGTTTCCTCCTTGGTGAACCGGGTGCTGCTTTTGCTATGAGCAGGCTTGCGCAGCAGCGTTTGTCTCACTGCGTGCTTATCTTAAACCTCACTGAGATAAAGGGGGAGGTGTTTTAGCGTAAGGTGAATACGTGACTATTAAATGAACGCTGATTTACGGCGTGTTTGAGCGGGCTGTATTGACCGGGGTGATTTTGATGCCTTCTTTTTCAAAGCGTGCAGTGATCTGTTGCTGGATTCTGGGCACGAGCGTTTGTCCCCAGCTTTGTCCGGCCTTTAGGGTGTCCTGGGTAATGGCAGGCATCGCCTCAACAAATTTTTTGCCCACAGGTGTTTTGTAAAAGCGAATCAGCTCGGCAATTTCGTCACTGCTCAGGTGGCGGTGATAGCTTGGATAAAGGCGCTGGTTAAAACTTTTTTTGTGAACCATCTCATCATTGATAATGGCTTTGATTTCTTCTTCGACAATGCTGAGTGCTTTGGGGTTGACGTCAGGCTGGTTTTCTTTCATCGCGGCGGTGATTTGCTGGCTGAAATCACGGGCAAAAACCGCTTCTATTTTGCTTGTTCCGGTGATGCTCAGTAGCTCGTCAATCAGTTGTTTTTTGTGGTCGTCGAGTACGTCCGCACCCTGGCTGAGTGGGACGTACGCAAGTGACATCAGTAACACGGTAAAGTAAATAAGCTGTTTCATGACGCTCGAGTCTCATGTGGTTGGACGAAGTTCTCACTAGCGTAGTCAAGACCTCAATGCTTCTCCAGTGTATCGATGAGTAATTGATTAATTTGCTGAGGATTGGCTTTACCCTGCGAGGCTTTGATAATTTGTCCGACAAAAAAACCCAGCATTTTTTTGCGTTTGGCGTCATCGGCTGCCCGGTAACTTGCCACCTGATCGGCATTGTTAGCAATAACCTCGTCTACCAGTGCTTGAATGGCACCACTGTCGGTGACTTGTTTTAATCCTTGTTGTGCGATGACCTCGTCGGCACTGCTGGCGCCTGCCCATAAGGCATCAAAAACGGTTTTGGCGATTTTGCCGGAGATGGTGTTGTCGCTTATGCGTGTGACAAGTCCGTTTAATTGCTGGGGACTGACGGGGCATTGCGTAATATCGATCGTTTCTTTATTCAGGGCAGCGAGCAAAGCGCCTGTTACCCAGTTGGCAACCAGTTTGGCATCTACGGGTGCAGTGTTGAGGCACTGTTCGTAATAGTCGGCCAGTTCACGACTTGATACGAGGAGTTCGGCATCGTAGGGCGACAGCTGATAATCTGATTGAAAACGCTGGGCCTTTTGTGTGGGTAATTCAGGCAGTTGCTCCCTGACTGCTTGAATATAGGGGTCGTCGATGACTACGGGTAACAAGTCCGGGCACGGAAAATAACGGTAATCGTTGGCTTCTTCTTTGCTGCGCATCAGACGGCTTTCATTTTTGTGGCTGTCGTACAGTCGTGTGGACTGAATCACCTTGCCACCAGATTCAATTAAATCAATTTGCCGTTCTACTTCGCCATTAATGGCGCGTTCAACAAAACGGAAGGAGTTGATGTTTTTCAACTCGGTACGGGTGCCTAACTCTTTTTGTCCGACCGGCCGGACGGAGACATTGGCGTCGCAACGCATGGAGCCTTCGGCCATATTGCCGTCAGAGATGCCGAGGTAACGAATGAGCGAATGAATTATTTTGAGGTAGGCCACCGCCTCTTTGGCATTGCTGATTTCAGGCGCGGAAACAATTTCGATCAAAGGCGTGCCGGCGCGATTGAGGTCAATGCCGGTAAAACCGTGAAAGTCTTCATGCAAGGATTTGCCGGCATCTTCTTCCAGATGGGCGCGAATAATTGTAATGCGCTTATAGCCCCCTGTTTCGAGCGGAATATCAACATAACCATTTTCAACAATAGGATAATGCAGTTGTGTGGTCTGGTAGCCTTTGGGTAAATCGGGATAAAAATAGTTTTTGCGGTCAAATACCGAGCGATGATTGATGTGTGCATCAATGGCAAGGCCAAATTTCACCGCCATGCGCAGTGCTTCTTCATTAAATACTGGCAAGGTGCCGGGCATGCCCAGATCAATCAGCGAGGCCTGGGTATTGGGTTCGGCACCAAAGGCGGTGGATGATCCCGAGAAAATTTTGGATGCAGTGGAAAGTTGTACATGCACCTCGAGACCGATAACGGTTTCCCAACTCATGAAGTGGTCTCCCTAGCGTATTGATTGGGTAAGAAGTTGTTTATGCCAATCGTTTGTCTGTTGAAAACGGTGGGCCGCATTAAGTAAGTCTGATTCGCTAAAATAATTGCCTATCAGTTGCAGGCCGATGGGCAGCTGTTGCGACATGCCACAGGGAATGGAAATACCCGGAAGCCCGGCCAGATTAACGGCGATGGTGTAAATATCGTTGAGGTACATGGTGACCGGATCAACGTTTTTATTGTTAAGCGGAAAGGCCGTGGTGGGCGTGGTGGGGCCGGCAATAAAATCAACCTGCCGGAAGGCTTGTTCGTAATCCTGCTTGATCAGTCGGCGTACTTTTTGTGCTTGTACGTAATAGGCATCGTAGTAACCCGCTGACAATACATAGGTGCCAATTAAAATGCGGCGTTTGACTTCGTGACCAAAACCTTCACCACGCGAACGCATATATAAATCTTCAAGATCAGCCGGGTTTTTGCAGCGATAACCAAAACGGACGCCGTCATAACGCGACAGATTGGAGGAGCATTCTGCGGGTGCAATCACATAATACGCGGGAATGGCCAAATCGGTGGTGGGCAAGTCGATATCCACCAGTGTTACGCCGAGTTTTTCATAGTCCTTGAGCGCATTCTGTATGGCCGATTCAATGGCACTGTCCATGTTGTGAGCAAAAAATTGCCGGGGTAGCCCGATTTTTTTGCCGACCAGTGAGGTCTTGAGTTTTGCGGTGAAATCTTCGCTGGGTTTGTGGATGCTGGTGGAATCTTTGGCATCAAATCCGGCGAGGACATTCATTAATAACGCAGCATCTTCCGCTGTTTGGGTCATGGGGCCGGCTTGATCGAGGCTGGAAGCAAAGGCAATCATGCCCCAGCGTGAAACCCGGCCATAGGTCGGTTTTAAACCCGTAATGCCACAAAAGGCCGCCGGCTGTCGGATTGATCCGCCCGTATCCGTACCCGTGGCAGCGGGCGCGAGGCCGGCGGCCACTGCGGCAGCACTGCCGCCTGATGAGCCTCCCGGAACACGATTCAAATCATGCGGATTTTTGACCGGACCATAAAAACTGTTTTCATTGGAAGAGCCCATAGCAAATTCGTCCATGTTGGTTTTACCCAGCATGACCAATCCGGCGGCGTGACTTTTTTCAATCACGGTGGCGTTGTAGGGGGCAATGAAATTATCGAGCATTTTGGAGCCGCAACTGGTTTTAATCCCTGTTGTGCAGAAAATATCTTTATGCGCGATGGGTACGCCGGTGAGTGGGCCGGCTTTGTTCTGGGCTCGTAATTGATCAGCCTCTTTGGCCTGAGCCAAGGCCTGTTCGGGTAATACCGTAATAAAACTGTTCAGAGTGCGATCAAATTCTGCAATGCGCTGCAGGTAGTTTTCAGTCAATTCAACACTGGAGAATTCTTTTTGAGCCAATCCCTGGGCAATGTCTGCAAGGGTTTTGCGATGCATGGTAAAAATCCTGTCTGTACTGAAGGTAAGCGGAGGGTGGTCGCAGCGAAAGTAAAACGTTATTCAATCACTCTGGGTACAAGATACAGACCTTGTTCCGTCAGGGGAGCGTGGCACTGGAATTGGTCGCGCTGATTTGTTTCCGTCACTGTGTCCGGGCGCAAGCGTTGACTTTGTTCCAGTGGGTTGGATAAGGGGCTGATGTTGTCTGTTGGCGCATTTTGCAGCTGATCAATCAGCGTCAGTATGTTGGATAAATCCTGGGTGTAGTCGCCGATATCTTTTTGATTTATCGCAATGCGTGCCAAAAGGGCTATATTGCTAACCTGGTGTTCATCTAAAAACATGAACTCTGCTCTCTATCAAGTAGGGTGAAATGACTTCAATTGCCGTCGGCAAGTGTTTGGATGCGAATTTAAAAATAAAAAATGCAAATGTAGTGCAATACCTGGCGCTTTGCATAGGGTAACATGGGGCTGCCTTGAGTCATACTGACGGCTTTTAAATTTTCCGATAGCCTAACTTGCCGAAAACAAGGGCCGTTGATACAGTGTTTAATTAAAAAATTTTCCGGGTTAATTGTATGTTTAAGCGTTTACGAGGCTTGTTTTCCACGGATCTGTCCATCGATCTAGGTACGGCTAACACTCTTATTTATGCCAAAGGCAGGGGGATCGTGTTAAACGAGCCCTCTGTTGTGGCTATTCGTATGGTGGGTTCGCAAAAAATTGTTGCGGCCGTGGGTACAGATGCGAAAAAAATGTTGGGGCGCACGCCCGGTAATATCACGGCCATTCGTCCGTTGAAGGACGGTGTGATTGCCGATTTTCATGTCACTGAGAAAATGTTGCAGCATTTTATTGCGGCAGTGCATGAGAACAGTTTCATTACGCCCAGTCCCCGTGTGCTGATTTGTGTACCTTGCAAGTCAACCCAGGTTGAAAGAAAAGCGATACGTGAATCAGCCTACGGCGGTGGCGCGCGTGAGGTGTATCTTATAGAAGAGCCCATGGCAGCGGCGATTGGTGCCGGCCTTCCGGTTGAAGAAGCCCACGGTTCGATGGTGGTGGATATTGGCGGTGGTACAACTGAGATCGCCATTATTTCCTTGAATGGGGTGGTCTATGCGGAATCTGTACGCATAGGCGGTGATAAGTTTGATGAGGCCATTATTGCCTATGTACGACGTCAGTATGGCAGTTTGATTGGTGAAGCTACGGCTGAACGTGTCAAACAGGAAATCGCTATTGCGCACAAAAGCTGTGAGATAAGAGAAATTGATGTCCGTGGCCGAAATCTGGCGGAAGGTGTTCCACGGTCATTTGTCCTCACCAGCACCGAAATACTTGAGGCTTTGCAGGAGCAATTGACGGCTATCGTGGGGGCTGTGAAAAGTGCACTTGAACAATCGCCTCCCGAGCTTGCCTCTGATATTGCTGAACGAGGCCTGGTGCTAACGGGTGGCGGTGCCTTGTTGCGGGGCCTGGATACCTTATTAAGCGAGAAAACCGGCCTGCCCGTGTTGGTGGCCGAAGACCCACTTACCTGTGTGGCACGTGGCGGAGGCAAGGCGCTGGAAATGATGGATAAATTTGGCTTGAATCTTATGTCGGCTGAATAAACACGCTTCTGCGTGTTTGTTTGATTGCATAAGGAGGCTTTATCAGTACCTTGTTCGCAAAACGCAATGCCAGTGGTTTGCCTGGCTTATTTGTAGCCATGTCACTCTCGCTGGTGTTTATTTTTCTGGATGAAAAAACGACGCACTTGCAGCCATTACGCTATGCCTTGGCTTATTTCTCCGCGCCTTTTTATTTTGCTGGAGATCTCCCGTCTCAAGCCACGCAAACCTTGGTTGATCGTTTGCACTCAAACGACGATTTGCGTGAGACGAATGCGCAATTACAACAACAGATATTGCTCTTGCAATTACGCGTGCAAAAACTGGCAGCCATGTCTGCTGAAAACGTTCGTTTGCGTGAACTTTTAAGTTCCTCAAGTCGTTTGGATGATCGTGTCACGGTGGTTGAAATCATCGGCATGGATCCTGATCCTGCACGGCATGAAGTTATAATCAATCAGGGCGCAAATAAAGACGTGCGTCCCGGAATGCCAGTGCTGGATTCTGAAGGTCTGATGGGGCAGGTTGTTGTTGTAGAGCCCTATAGTAGTCGTGTTATTTTACTCACTGATCCCACGCACGCCATACCCGTGCAGGTGAACCGTAACGGTTTGCGCGCCATAGCAGTGGGTGGTGGACGTCTGGATAAACTTATCCTGACCCACGTGCCTGATACCGCTGACGTGGTGGAAGGCGATTTGCTGGTCAGTTCAGGTTTGGGGCAGCGTTTTCCAGAGGGTTATCCTGTGGGGGTGGTGAGTCGCGTCAAGCATCATCCGGGTTTGCCCTTTGCGCTTATTGAGGCCAAACCAAGTGCGCGCATGAATAGAAGTCGGCACGTTTTACTGCTTCGTAACGACAATAAAAACAGTGATGGAAAGTGAGCGAATGCGAAGCTGGGGTTTCGTTCTGAGTTTGATAGCGGCCTATTATTTTTCAGTATTGCCCATGCCTTTATGGGCAGAACTGTGGCGTCCTGAGTGGGTCGCGTTGGTGCTGATTTACTGGATTTTTTTGTTGCCGCATCGCGTGGGTATTTTTACGGCCTGGTTTGTCGGTCTGGGGCTGGATGTATTAAAAGGTGTTACCTTGGGCCAGCATGCCTTATCACTCTCCTTGTTGGCTTTTTTTGCGGGTTTGTTGCATCGCCGCGTACGGTTTTTCCCCGCCTGGCAACAGGCCCTGGTCGTAATGATGCTGGTGGGTATTCATATGGTTGCCGTGCGGGTAGTGCAGTCATCGGTGTCGTCTGTTTTAGAGGGGGGCGGGTATTGGCTGCCTTGTCTGGTCAGCGCACTGATCTGGCCATGGTTCTCGGTGTTTCTTGGTTTTTTCCACCGTAAATCATCGACGTGATAAGGGATTTTTTAGCAGTGCTTGTGAGACAGGTTTCGTCGTTGATAAAACGACCTCCAGTGTGTACTTCGGCGTGTGTATTATTTTTAAGACCTTAATTCAGCCTATGACAGCGTCAATTTATTTAGCATCCACATCCCCCAGGCGTCAGGAATTACTACGACAAATCGGGATTGAATTTATTCAGATCCCCTTGGATGTTGACGAGCGCCAAATGAGTCAGGAATCGGCTGATACCTATGTGCGGCGTCTAGCCTTGCTAAAGGCCAGAGAAGGGCTGATAACATTAGCACCGACTGACACACGGCCGGTACTGGGTGCCGATACCATTGTGGTGTTAGACGGCCGGATATTTGGCAAGCCGGCTGATGAGACTGAGGCCAAAAACATGCTGAAGGCATTGTCTGGACGCCGGCATCAGGTGATGACAGCGATTGCCTTGGTCACCCACGAAAAAGAAGAAGTCCTGCTGCGCAGCACCGATGTGATATTCAGACCCCTCAGTGATGAGGATGTTAATGCGTACTGTCTGACCGGTGAATTTTACGATAAAGCAGGTGCGTATGCTTTGCAGGGCAAAGGCGCGCTTTTTGTCGAGCATATTGAGGGAAGTTACAGCGGTGTTGTGGGTTTGCCACTGATGGAAACGGCAGACGTGCTGGCGCGTTTTGGTGTGTCTGTGCTGGTCAAGTAATTGCCATCGGTGCTTATTCTAGTTGACGTCTATGAACGCAGTGATCAGGAGGTAAAGTATCAGTGAGTGAAGAATTCTTGATCAATGTGTCCAATGTGGAAACGCGGGTTGCCTTGGTAGAAAATGGTGTTCTGCAGGAAATTCGTATTGAACGCGAAGACAATAAGGGTCTGGTTGGAAATATTTACAAGGGCAAGGTTGTACGGGTGCTGCCCGGTATGCAAGCCGCTTTTGTTGATATTGGTCTTGAGCGTGCGGCATTTATCCATGTCAAAGATATTTTGCCTCTGCGCGAAGATGACGATAGTCATGACGACACGGGCGTCAGCATCAGTGAACTTTTGCGCGAAGGTCAGTCACTGGTGGTGCAAGTAACAAAAGAAATGATTGGCAGCAAAGGCGCTAAATTGACGAGTCATTTGTCGATTCCATCGCGTTATCTCGTCTACATGCCCTACAGTGAACATATTGGTATTTCCCAACGTATTGAAGATGAAGTTGAGCGGGAACGATTACGTCAAACCCTGACGGACTTTCAATTAAACAATCCTGACATTAAAGGCGGGTTTATTTTGCGCACGGCTGCTGAAGGCGTCAGTGCGGAAGATCTGCTCAAAGAAGTAGAATTTATACTTAAAGTATGGGGTTTTGTTGCCCTGCGGATTGACTCGGTACCAGTGCGCCATGTGGTCTACGAGGGTTTGCCCTTGCTCATGCGTACGGTGAGGGATATGACCGGCGGTTCGATTACGCATGTACGCATTGACGACGAAACGGCCTATAAGCAAGTGATGAACTTCGTGCAGCAATTTGTGCCTTCTATGGCATCGTGTATCGAACATTGCACCGCCGCCCGGCCTATTTTCGACCTGTATGGCATTGAGGACGAACTGGAAAAGGCTCTGCAGCGCAAAGTGAGCCTTAAGTCAGGTGGTTACCTGATCATTGACCAAACGGAAGCCATGACCACCGTTGACGTGAATACCGGCGCGTATGTGGGTCACCGTAATCTGGAAGAAACCATTTATAAAACCAATCTGGAAGCCGCGCATGCCATTGCCCGTCAACTGCGTTTGCGCAATCTTGGTGGCATGATCATTATCGACTTCATCGACATGGAAGAAGAAGAACATCGCCGTCAGGTATTACGAACCTTTGAAAAAATGCTGGAACGTGATTACGCCAAAACCCATGTGACTGGCATCTCTGAGCTGGGACTGGTTGCACTGACGCGCAGGCGTACCTCAGAAAGCCTTGAACATTTGCTGTGTGAGTCGTGTCCGGTGTGTGATGGTCGGGGTTCGATAAAAACCGCTACAACGGTCTGTTATGATATTTTCCGCGAAATACGCCGTGTGGCGCGTTTTTATGAAGCCAAAACATTTCTGGTGATCGCTTCACAACGGGTAATCGACAAACTTCTCGATGAAGAATCAGCGCATTTGGCCGACCTGGCCGAATATTTTAAGTGTACCATCAAGTTTCAGGTTGAAAGTATGTATCACCAGGAAACCTTTGACGTGGTACTTCTGTAAATGGAATTCTGTCGATGGAACGCGCCTACATGTCCGGCTATACAAAAGAAAGCAATGAAGTGTAATTATGCGTCGTATCCTTAATTATTGTACGCGTCGATTGGTTTTTCTTATTGCGCTTTGTGTGCTGGTGGCGAGCGCTTATGTTCTTGCTGGCCGCCTGTTAATCACCTATGTCTCTCAATACAAAGACGATATTCTGACAAAAATTGAGCACTCTAGTGGCTTGCACGCTGACGCGCAGCAGATCACGGGCAGTTGGTCGTGGTTTATGCCGGTGATCACCTTGACCAACTTGCGTTTATATGAAAACAGGGAAGACACCTCCTCGGTTATCCGTGCAAAAAAAATACAATTCCAGATTGATGTGCTGGCCAGTGTATTAACACAGGAGCCCCGTCTGGCTGACTTGCATGTGGATGGTCTGGAGGTAACGTTAGACGGCGATACACAGGGACGCTATCAAATTCCTGGCCTGCGTCTGCAAGCCTCAACATCAAATCAGAGTGGACTGTTGCCACTGATTCTCAAACTGCAGTTACTGCGTTTAACGCATTCGCAATTAACGGTGCAGATAGAAGGGCAAAGCCCGTTGATTATCCGTGATCTTAATATTCAGTTAAAACGCCTCTCCAGTTTTTATCAGCTGGAAGCCAGCACTACCTTGGGTGATCAACAACTCCGTGTGCTTATTAATGCTAACGGTAATCCTTTGCAGGAACAGAACAGCCAAGTGAATGTGTATGCGCATCTGGATGAAGGCAATATTCTGCAGTGGTTGCCTGTTTCATTGCTGCGTGTTCTTGAATCGAAAAGTCAGCTGAAGATCACCCAGTGGCGAGGCGGAACAGAGTTATGGGGTCATTGGAAACAGGGTCGGTTGAGTCAGTTGCGCGGTGTTGTGACCAATGATGCGTTGAAAATAGAGCAGCAAACGACACAACAACAGATTGAAATTAATGATCTACACAGCCAGTTTCAGCTCAATGGCAATCAACAGGACTCCTTCGTGCTGCAACTGGCTGATTTTCAGTTTGTCTTGGGCAAACATGTGTGGCCAAACAGTCAATTGAAAGCACGTTTTAATAGCACGCGTCAAAGTTTAGATCTGCAGTTAGATAAAGGGTTGATCAGTCCTCTGGTTGATTTGCTTTTGTTTAGTGGTGCGCCCAAAGACACACTGGAAGACATGCTGCGCACCTTGGAGATGAAAGGTTTATTTCGTCATCTGAGCGTGCATGCCGAGATCAAGGACCCTTCAGCTTTTGTGTTAAGCACTGAATTGGCATCACTGCGTTTTAATGCCTGGCGAAACATTCCTGCGGCACGTGGTTTGAGCGGCCTTGTGCGTGTGACTCCAGGTACCGGGACCTTTCTGCTGGATGCCAAACGTGTGCATTTGGATCTGGATAAATATTTCCGTCAGGCGCTGACGCTTGATCGAATCCAGGGGCCGCTGTCATGGCGCATCAATGAGGACAATATCAGCGTACAAAGTGGTGAGTGGACTGCGAGTAATGACGATGTCCAGGCGCATGCCGTATTCAGTGTACGGGTGCCTCGGCATCAAAACAATTCAGCACCTTCGATGGTGGTGAGCGGCGCTGAGTCGTTAGCAAGGCCTGAAACCGTACCTGTGCCTGTCGGGCCGGCACCTGAGTTATTTCTGCTGGCACAATTTCAACATATCAATGGCGCGCGTTTGTCGCGGTATTTGCCACCGCAACTGCCAGAAAAAACGCTGGACTGGTTGGATAAGGCTTTGCTTGCAGGCGATTTGAACGGACGTTTTCTGTATCACGGATCCTTACGATGGAAAGATGAACCTCTTCAACATACCTTACAGGCAGAGGTGGCTTTCAAAAATGCCACCGTTGATTACCATCCCAAACTTTGGCCACAGGTGACGGCTGCCACAGGTACGGTCTTTATTGATGATGCCAATGTGGGTTTTACGGTCAGTGAAGGTAAAATCTGGTCATCCGATATCAGCGTTCAAGAAGGCTTCGTCGGTCATACAGCGCTTTGGCCACTAACACATCTGCAGTTACACGGTCAGGTGAGGGGTGATATGCGCGATGCCTTGCGCTTGCTGCAGGAAACGCCGCTTAACGACACGCTTAAGGGTAGTGCTAAAAACTGGAAAGGTCGTGGTGAGGTGAGTGCAGAAATGACCTTGTCGCTTCCGCTGGTGCCTGAGGCCCGAAAAATGGCGCTGGATGTTAAAGCCCACTTTCATAAAACGACGTTTGCCCTGACCCCTTACGATCTGACACTGGGTGCTTTGCAGGGTGAGCTGAATTACACCACCAAAGATGGACTTTTTGCGGAGGAGTTAAAAGCCAGTTTGTTTGGTTATCCGGCGATATTACATATTCCCCGAAAAAAGGCACAGGACAATACCTTGTTTCGCCTGAGTCTGGACTCCGCTATATCGCTCAAGACGCTGACAGACTGGAGCCATCAGCCTATTCTGGCCTTTACCGATGGGGTGATTGAGTATCATGCGGATCTTGATATTACGAACACGACGCCCGTGACCACACAAGTGGAGATATCGACTTCTGCCGAAGGAATGGCCATTCAACTTCCCCCGCCCTTTGCAAAATTGAAGAATCAGGCACGTTCTACCACGTTTAAGCTGATCAGTCAGGGTGATCGCTCGGATTACACGCTGCAACAGGATAGAGTCTTTAGCTCCCGTTTTTCAGTGCTGAAAGAAAAAGGTTTGCAAAATCTGCAATTGCTGGTGGGTGAGAATCAGTCTTTTCCTGTGGAGCGCAGTGGTGTGGTGCTTTCTGGCACCTTTCCCACCTTGGATTGGGCGCAATGGCAAGTGGTATTAAAAAAACTGACGGATGATTATCAGCAAAAACAGCCACAAGTGGCATCCGGCAGTAGTAGTGGAAAAGAAATCACGTCAACAGCGTTTGTGGACACAATTCGTCGTATTGATCTTGAAATAGGTGCATTTGATGGTTTTGGCTTGCATCTGGATAATCTTGTGGCACAAGTGACGCGCAAGGGCAATGCCTGGGCTATTCAGGCAAGCAATACCATGCTTAAGGGGCAGGTGGTCGTACCGGATGCATCACAGCACCCTATTGTGTTGGCCTTGGATTACTTTCGTTATCAGGAAAAAAAACAAGATGCATCTGGCGCAGAATTAAAGCCCCTTAAACCCTCTGTTAGCAAATCCTTGGTCACAATGCTGCCGCGCGACTTTCCTGCCTTGACGGGCGAAATTGACGATGTGCAGATCAATAACTGGAAGCTCGGACGCTGGAAATTCTCGGCCAAACCTGTGGGTGATCGTTATCAGATTAGCGATCTGAATATCATGCTCGCAGATCAGGTTTTGTCGGCACGTGGCACGTGGCATCCCTCTACAACAGGTCAGACAGTTACGGAATTGGTGGGAGAAAGCAAGGGCAAGGATATTGGAAAACTGATGTCGCTCTGGGGGCAAGCACCCACGCTGGTAAGTAAAAAAACGGTATTAAGTTTTAATGTGTCATGGCCGTACAGTCCATTTGATTTTTCTGCCAGCAAAGTGTCAGGAAAAATGGAATTGATGGTGAAAGACGGTCGTTTTCTGGATGTTGGTGCGGCGTCGGCACTTCGGGTTTTAGGTATCCTGAATTTTTCTGAACTGGGTCGACGGCTGCGACTTGATTTCGGTGATCTGGTCAAAGGAGGACACAGTTTTGATCGCATTTCCGGGCCACTTTATGTAGAGCAGGGCGTGCTTGATTTGCAAAGGCTTGAAATCAACAGTCCTTCAGCAAACATGGTCATGGTGGGTGAGATGGATTTTATTCAGGACACGCTTGATCTGGATTTGAATGTAGAGCTGCAATTAACAAAAAATCTTGTGTCCATAGCCGCTATTATGGGGGGGCCAGCCGCTGGTGGCGGCATGTATGTTATTGACCGTTTAATAGGGGAGAGAATAGAAAAGTTTGCCAGTCTTAAATACCAGATTACAGGGACACCTCAAAAGCCGGATATTCGACTCAAGGCCTTGTAGCATCTGAAAAGAAAAAACAGACCAAAATTTTTTTCAGGACTTGTGTAACAATCTAACGACGTATCACCATGGGCGACACGTCGAAATTACATCAAAGCAACGCGTTGCTTTGACTGCATGTGATAGATGGGTAAAGCCATTGCAGGTGTTTGCCGGTTTGAAAAATACGCATTCACCATTTTGATCGGACCAATAAGAGACTCGTTAAAGGCATCCATTTTTTGCGCTGGAATGCGGTACTCATACCCCCCATCACCGGCCAGCTCGTCCATTGGGATATCACTTAAAAAGGATGTACTGACAACAAATTCCACAACAAAACCGGCTCCGCTGCGCTGTACATTCCACTGTGAGGCAATGGCTTGTGCTGTTGATTTGTTTGAAAGAGGACAGAAAAACGGTTGTCCTGGTAAACGTGCCGGAAAAGCAGACCAGTTATTTTGTTGAATACACTGCAATTGTCCCGGCCCTATGGCGCGATAGAGTTTAAGGCAGGCGTGCTGCTTTGAGCTGTATGAAGGAGTTTCACAGGGTAAACCACGTGTGTATTCACTCACGGGACATTTAATGGACCGGACTTCGGCATGCATGGCATTGACCTCGCTGGATAAATATAAGCGCTGTTATAGGCCAGACAGATGACGTATTTATGAAGAGCATCTCAATTTCTTTCCCTTGAACAGTGAGCGTTGTATTAAAGACTGCCTACAAAAACTAGTTGCGGATGGCGCATCTGTACAGTAACGAAATGTTAAGAGATGAGTCGCTTTGTTACGCTTTGAACGAAGGGATAGGGGAGGCAGGCAAACGCGGGTGAGCGCTGTCAGCACAAAAGGCGATCACCAACTGGTTTAGTGCCAACCATGGGTCATTTTTTTCCAGACCCTTGATGGCAAGATCAACGTCCTGCGCCATTTTGATCAGCTTGAGGGTGTCTTGATAGCGCATGCGCTTGAGATAGCTCTGTATCGTTAACTTGCGTTTGTCCCAAATGCGCTGTTCTTGAAATAATTGCTGGAGGGAATGACCGAGTTCCAGTTGCGCAGACAAATGTGCCAAGGTGCGTAACTCACGACACAGGGCCCAGAGAATCAAGGTGGGCTCATGACCTTCGAGTCTTAAACCCTCAAGAATTTTTAAGGATTTACTTACATTGCCTTGCTGTGCTGTTTCCACCAATTGAAAAACATCGTAACGCGCGCAATCGCTGATGGCAGCTAAGACCTTGGCTTCATCAAGAGCTCCTTCGCCATAAAGCAGTCGCAGTTTTTCAATTTCCTGGACGGCGGCCAGCAAGTTGCCTTCGGTTTTCTCGGCAATAATCTGTGTTGCAGTCTGCGTGGGAACAAGCCCCGCTTTTACCATGCGTTGGTGAATCCACTGTGGCAGTTTGTCGCTGTCGATCGGCCAGACCTGGATCACAAGGCCCTTGGCCTCTAACGCTTTATACCAGTTGCTGCGTTGTGTGGCGCTGTCGAGTTTTTCGCTGGTTAATAAAATGACGGTATCGGCATCGGGTTTCTCGGTACATTCAATCAGAAAACGTTTGCCGGTGTCGTCGGGTTTGCTGGAGCCCAGTTTGATTTCAATCAGTTTTTTTTCACCAAATAACGATACATTCTGGCTGTCGAATATCAGTACATTCCAGTCAAAATTGTGTTCGATGGAATAACACTGGACATCACTGTGGCCCGCCTTGAGTGCTGTTGTTTTTATCAGGTCCCTGCATTCTTGCACCAGCAGGGGAACGTCGCCGCTGATTAGATAAACCGGTGCCAAGGTGTTTTTGAGGGCCTGTTGTAATTGGTCCGGGCGCAGTTTCATTGGGGTGTTTGTTCAGAAAGACGTGCGCTGCCGGGTTTGAATTCAGCCGCCGAGCGCACATTTAATTTATCACTGACGCCCTGCATTTGATGAAGAATACGGTATGAAGCTTCTTGACGCATTTCTTCCAGAATAAGTTGTTCTTCTCTTTGCATGGCCGTAACGCGCGTAATATCGTAAATATAATTACGAGACAGCTGAATGCGCTGCGAGTGAATCAGCGTGTTGGTTTCTGGCGCGTCTTTTTTTGTTGTTTGTGTTGGCGTGTCGACCGTAAAACTGTACACCAAAACCAGGGAAATTTCGTATTCGGATACCCGTACTTTTTCGGTGACAGTGGCGACGCGTTTGTTGATGCGCTCTTGCTCGATGATCAGGTGATAAGGTGAGGTGTTACTGGTCGCAATATCCGTTTTCCTGAAGGTTTGTGTGAGTACGTTGG
The DNA here is from genome assembly GCA_036802845.1 of Pseudomonadales bacterium. Taxonomy (GTDB): domain Bacteria; phylum Pseudomonadota; class Gammaproteobacteria; order Pseudomonadales; family UBA3067; genus DAIRVL01. The sequence goes on from DAIRVL010000019.1 coordinate 24,863, forward strand.
CAAATTCCTGATAGCGGCCTGAGGCATCGATATGAATGTGGTCGATCATTTTTAATTGTGCCCCGGTGTTGCGCAGGTGAAAGCCGCAACCGGTGGTCAGCAATATAAAAAATACAACAACAAAGAGTCGGCGTGATCCAAATGTTTTACGCAGAAAAGTTCTCCTGTGCTGTTTTATTATTGACTGGTCACGATATTAAGTAAGCGTCGTGGTACCAGAATAATTTTCTGGATGTTTTTCCCATCAATGAAA
>DAIRVL010000020.1:0-11607 GCA_036802845.1 Pseudomonadales bacterium
TCATCCCGCTCAAGCATTCTTGCAACAGTTTGTCGTGAGGCCAGTTGTATCATTTCCGCAGAACTTAAAACGCCCATCCATTGGCTGTTAAATACCACTTTGGTTTTATGCTGATCAAGAATCTTAAATACCTGCGACTGATAACTCCTGGCATTCTCCTGCACCTGCTCCTTGGTAAGCGGTAGACGTGTTGCACTCTTTCCAGTGGGATCGCCTATCATTCCCGTAAAATCGCCAATCAAGAAGATGATTTCATGCCCCAACTCTTGAAGCTGCTTAAGTTTATTTAATAACACCACATGCCCCAGATGAAGATCAGGAGCCGTAGGATCAAAACCAGCTTTAATACGAAGCGGCCTACCCATGCTCAGTAGTTCTATGAGCTCCTCTTCTAGCAACACTTCAGCAGTGCCTCGTTTCACAATACTGAGAGCCTCTGCTACATTAATCATATGAATCACTCCAACGTAATTGATCTACAAATTTGATATATAATAAAAAAGCAGTATACATCGTTCGCCGAATATTGATCGGCTTCTCATTATTTACATGCGCATGCCTTCGTTAAGGAGGCACATTAACAAATAGTTTATTTTTCTGCATCGAAAAGCTAGACTTAAAATTTAGACTTTGCGCTATCTACAGTAGGGACATGGAAAAATGCGACAAATTATGGATCATTTCCCCAGAAAACATTTACAAATGCTATTTCTCGTTTGTTGCCTAGGAGGGTTCTTTTGTTTACTACTACCTAGCCCTCTTGCGTCAGCTAAAAAAACTGTTTCTTCGGATCAGCAGACTAATCAGATCAGCAGCTCCCCGGCCCTAGAGATTGTATCTGATGATCCCAGTTCAAGTGAAATCATAGAAAGTGGAGAAATCATCCCTACAGCAGAAGAAGTCGAAGCTGCCAATAGCCAAGAATCTGGAATCAAGTGGCTCAGTAAAATAATTCGAAAGGGTGACAGTCTTTCGTCTTTATTTGCAAATGCCGGCCTTAGCGCAAGTGAGCTACATGATTTAATGGGCGCCACAAAAGACAGAACCATGAAGGCTTTTTCAAAAATTCACCCTGGACAGAAAGTAGAGTTTAGTGTTGATGATAATCAACGCCTCAGTCAATTGCGTTATATTATCAGTCCTGTAGAAATTCTTCAGATAACTAAAACAGACAATGGAACCTACGAATTTGAGAAGGTTTTTAAAAAATACGACATACAAACTCAACACATACAGGTAAATATTCAGCAATCTTTATTCGTTGATGCTCAGAATGCCGGCCTGGACGCCAGTATTATCATGAAACTTGCAGACATATTCGCTTGGGATATTGATTTTGCACTCGACATCAAAGCGGGCGACAGTTTTGATGTGATTTACGAAGAACTTTATCTTGACGGTAAAAAACAAAAGAATGGCAAAATTCTTGCCGCCAATTTCTTCAACAAAGGAACTCGTTACTCAGCCCTGTATTATGAAGGCGCAGACCAGCAACAAGGAGGCTATTATACGGATAACGGCGAAAGCATGCGCAAGGCATTTACCCGATCTCCTGTTGATTTTGCTCGCATTAGTTCACATTTCAACCTTCAACGAAAACACCCTGTTTTGCACACCATTAGAGCACATAAAGGTGTAGATTATGCAGCCGCAATGGGAACACCCATTAAGGCAACAGGCGATGGTAAGATTTTGCTCGCCAGTCAAAAGGGCGGTTATGGAAAAACAATTATCATCAAACATGGTGATAGTTATAGCACTCTTTATGGCCACCTCAGCGGCTATGCCCAAGGCATAGGTCCCGGAAAGAGCATACGTCAAGGGCAAGTTATTGGGTATGTTGGCAGCACAGGCATGGCAACCGGACCGCACCTGCATTACGAATTTCGCATAAATGGTCTACATAGAAATCCTTTAACAGTGAAACTGCCGCGCTCCCTTCCTTTAAACAGTCAGGAGAAAAAACGCTTCCTTGCTGAAACGAGCGACTTAAGGAATCAGTTATTAGCTTTTGCCTCTCAGCGCGCTCTGGCTTTAAATGAGCGATGAAGAAAAATATATTGGCCTGATGTCTGGCACGAGCATAGACAGTATCGACACGGCTCTGGTCACAATCAAAGACAACAAAGTCAAAGTAGTAGCCTACTCTGAATACCCTATAACCAAAGAGCTCCAAAAAAAGGTTGAAGAACTGTGTTTGCCCGGTTTCAACGAAATAGATAGATTGGGTGAGCTAAGCCGAGAATTAGGCTTTCTTTTTGCTGATGCCACTCTAAGCCTGCTCGCTAGTGAGAATATAAAAACCACATCTATCAAGGCTATTGGTAGTCACGGGCAAACTGTTCGACACCGCCCTGGGTATCCGCATCCGTTCACTTTGCAAATCGGCGATCCAAGCACTATTGCCTTTCAAACAGGCATTACTACAGTCGCCGATTTCAGAGCAAAAGATATTGCAGGCGGTGGTCAAGGCGCACCATTAACGCCTGCTTTTCATAATGCTCAGTTTTCTAACAATTTAACTCCACGCATTGTGCTAAACATAGGAGGTATCGCCAATATAAGCCGCCTAAGCTACAAATCGGACTCTACTTTATTAGGTTTCGACACCGGCCCTGGTAACACCTTGATGGATTATTGGACAAAACGGCACTTGCAAAAACATTTTGATCATCAGGGAGACTGGGCAAAAAGCGGCGTTTCGAATATGACACTACTGGATTTGATGCTCTGCCATCCCTATTTTCAGAAAGAGGCGCCCAAAAGCACTGGGCGTGAAGAGTTCAGCTCCCACTGGCTAGAAGGTGTTTTGGCACAAACTTCTTTCATAAAACCACAAGATATACAGCGTACATTGTGCGAATTTACGGCGCTAACCATATGCAAGGCCATTGACCGGTATGCGGCTGCAGGCAGCGAAATAATATTGTGCGGCGGAGGCAGTAAAAATACCTTTCTAATAGAGCGCCTTAAAGCATTACTACCCAATCACCAGTTTGATTCCACGCAAAGTCATGGGATAGCGATTGAAGCGGTTGAGGCGTCGGCATTTGCATGGCTGGCACATCGAACGCTGAATCATCTTTCAGGTAATTGCGCCAGCGTCACTGGCGCGCAAAGAGATTTGATTTTAGGCGGGATTTATTTCGCGGGCTGATTTTTTATTTCCAGAATCACCGCAGCTCAGAGAGAAAACGACGAGCCACAGCCGCAGGTTGACGCAGCCATTGGATTATCAATAGTAAAACGTGCGCCCTTGAGCCCTTCACTGTAATCAACTGTCGCGCCCATAAGATATTGAATACTCAGTGCGTCGACGACCATCAACACCCCGTCACGATCAACCACTGTATCGTCCTCTTTGATCTCTTCATCAAACTTGAACCCGTAAGAAAAACCCGAGCAACCACCGCCCGTAATGTACACTCTCAGCTTAAGATTACTATTTTTGTTTTCTTCGTCTTGTAACAGTGTTTTAACCTTATGAACAGCTGCATCACTGATGTGAATCGGCTCCAGACCACTCATATTTTTACTCTCACTCTTTACTTCTGAATTTAGAAAAATTGCACTTCACCAAATAAACTCTACATCTATCTGCCTTCCAGCTCGTAGTATAGGGGTTCGCATTGGTTAAAACAAAGTAAAATACTCGGATATTATTTACAGATAACATCCCTCAATCGACACCCGGATCATCATCAATTTTCCAGGGGAACTCCCTGGTGACTTTAAGCGCGCGTCCTTTTGTCACGGCTGTAATTTTAACCCATCGAGGATCAAAATCATTCGGTAGCTGGATTTCACCACCAAATTCCTCGAAATAACGGAAGTAAAAGCGCACCTGTTTCAGGTTATCGTCTCCTGAGCGCAGCACCAAGGGGATGCTTTTCTCCTGACCATTCTCAGTACCAAGTAATTCAAGACTCACCAAACCGTCTACATAGTCTTTATTTTCAGCAAATTGCGCCAGAATCAGGTCATAGTGGAACTGACGCTCCCCAATAGCACCGAGACTAAAACGCTCAATTTGCAAACCTTGTCTGTTTTGATCAGGGTCCATCACTTCCCGGTAAAAAGTGAGCAATTCCGTCATTTTCAGTATCTGTTGACGTAGCTTTTTATTGGCAAGTCGTACGTTTTCCGCCGCCATGCGCGTTATTTCATTGCCTTGCTCTGCAACTGACACTTCTAACCGGGTGGCATCAAGCTGCGTTTGCAGAGTGTCACGCTCTTCTTTCACTGAAACATACTTCGTCTTGACGAAAGCATGGTCTACAAAACCATAACGATAACCCAGAAAAAAAGCCGCTATAAGCAAAGACAAGAAAAATAAAACAGACATAAGCAGTAATTTTTTTCTTTGGCGATACTTTTTCAGCATCACCCATAAAGAAATTTTATTTGGCATACTAACAAGTAAAAACGCCTAAAATGCTCGTTAAGGTAACAAAGGAATTTGATTCAGCCCGGTATTTTCCGGAAGTCCGAACATTGCATTCATATTTTGAACGGCCTGCCCCGCAGCACCCTTGCAAAGATTATCAATGACCGACATCACCACTATTTGACGGCCCTGCTGCGGCCGACAAACACTCATCTGGCACACATTGGCTCCTTTAACATTGCGCGTTTCCGGATATTGACCAGGTGCCAAAACATCAACAAAAGCCTCCTCCTGATATGCATTGAAAAACAATTCATGTAGCGCCTGTTCTGAAGGATCGGCGCTCTCGTTTAACGTCGCATACAGCGTCGCGTGAATCCCTCTTATCATCGGCACTAAATGCGGTACAAAAGTCAGCGATGGATCATTGCCTGTCGCAATTCGCAAGCCCTGGCGTATTTCAGGAAGATGGCGATGTCCCTTGACCGCGTAGGCTTTAAAATTCTCCGATGTCTCGCATAAAAGAATACCCAGCTCAGCCTTACGACCCGCTCCGCTTACGCCAGATTTTGCATCCGCAATCAAGGTCTTATTGTTAATCAAACCACTTTTGAGCAGGGGCAAGAATCCCAGCTGTATTGCCGTAGGATAACAACCGGGACACGCAATGAGTCGCGCATTGCGTATTGCGTGCCGGTTTAGCTCTGGCAAGCCATAGACCGCTTCATCCAGCAAATCCGGGCACGCATGTGTCATGCCGTACCATTGTTCCCATTCGTCTTTGTCCTTAAGCCTGAAATCGGCAGACAAATCAATCACCTTGACGCCAGATTCTAGTAAAGCCGGCACCGACTTCATCGCCACACCATTAGGCGTAGCAAAGAAAACAACATCGCAGGCCACCAGTTGTTTTAGTTCAGGTTCACTAAAGGCGATATCCACAACGCCTCGAAGCGTTGGATACAGTACCGAAACACGCTGCCCCGCCTCTGAGCGTGACGTCACGCACGTCAGCTCCACCTGCGGATGCCCGGCTAACAAACGCAACAACTCCACACCGGTGTAACCGGTTCCCCCTACCACACCCACTTTCAGCACGGTCAACCTCATTAAGCATTGTTGATGTAAAATATTTTTAAACCTTGTTTTTATATTACCATTTACTTTTTTAAGAATAATGACCCTGCCGTGCAGGCGCAATTGCCATCTTATAACGCTACAATAGTTCAATCACGCACGCTGTAAAACAGTGTGTCAAAAGGCCGCAGGTATAACAATTCCAAGGATTATGCATGATGTTATGGATCAAAGCCTTACATATTATCGCCGTTGTCTGCTGGTTTGCCGGGATCTTTTATCTTCCCCGACTGTTTGTTTATCACGCCATGGCAGAGGATGCTCTGAGTAAAGAGCGCTTCGTCGTTATGGAGCGCAAACTGCTTCGTGGTATCATGAATCCGTCGGCCATTGTTTCTGTTGTGCTGGGTCTGGTCTTGCTGGTTTTGAATCATGCATCCTATCAAGGGCAGGGTTGGCTCCATGCCAAACTGGCATTGGTTTTATTGTTAATTATCTATCACGTTTTGTGTTACAAGCTTTGGCTGAAATTTAGTTCTGACAGCAACCAACACAGCCATTCCTTTTATCGATGGTTTAATGAGCTTCCTGTTTTACTCTTGGTAGGAATTGTTATTTTGGTTGTAGTCAGGCCATTTTGAAAAAATCGCCACACCTCAGGGAAAAGCTCAATATTCTGATTCATCGTCAACCGAGTCAAAACATGCCCCACGATCAATCACATGAAAACCCTTCGCCTCCAGCCGTTATTACTTTTTCAGGGCTGGATCCCACAGGCGGTGCCGGCAGCCAAGCAGACATAGAATCCTTGATCAGTCTTGGCTGTCACTGCTGCCCTGTGGTGACAGCCATTACCGCTCAAGACACCTGTAATGTTAAAAGCTTTAGTGCCATCAGCGCATCCACACTGATAGATCAGGCGCGCGCCGTACTCGAAGACATGGCAATTTCAGCCTTTAAAATAGGCATGGTCGGCAGCGTTGAAAACGTGGAAGCCATTCATTCCATATTGATCGATTACCCCGACATTCCGGTTGTACTTGATCCTGTTATTAGCGCCGGAGGTGGTGGTGAGTTAAGCAATGACGCTATTGTCGATGCCATTATCTCCCTGTTACTGCCCCTCACCACGCTTATTACACCTAACTCACTGGAAGCCCGCACACTTGCCCCTGGTGCCGATAACCTTGAAGCCTGCGCGCATGAGCTGATGGAGCTCGGCTGTGAATATGTCCTTATTACTGGCAGCCATGAACGAACCCACTCGGTTCAAAACCGTTTATGGGGTAATCAACGTTTTGTCGCTGACTTCACCTGGGAGCGACTACCGGATACCTTTCATGGCTCGGGGTGCACGCTCGCCGCTGCGACGGCTGGGCTTCTTGCCCAAGGTTTTGATATGGTCACGGCTGTCAGGGGGGCACAAATTTACACATTAAACACCCTTAAATATGCACGTCGCTTAGGCATGGGGCAACTCATCCCTCACCGCTTGTTCTGGACCAAGCCGCAGTCGCTCACACCTCTCACAAGCAAGACATCCTGATTACATGCCAATGTTTCATGGACTTTATGCCATTACTCCGGCATGTGACGATACCGCACTCTTGATAACTCAAGTCACACAGGCACTCAAGGGCGGTATTCAGTTACTCCAATACCGCGCCAAACACCTATCACAAGAACAACGTGTCCAACAGGCTAGCGCCCTTCTTGAGTTATGTCGCAACTATTCCTGCCCGCTGATTATTAACGATGATCCCGTTTTGGCAAAAAAGATTAAGGCCCAGGGCGTTCACCTTGGACAAGGTGATGATCATCCAGCGCATGCACGAGAGCTGCTAGGTAAAAACGCTATCATTGGTATCACCTGCCATAACTCCTTACATCTCGCCCACGAGGCCCAGCTGGCCACCGCTGATTATCTCGCTTTTGGCGCTTTTTTTCCTTCAGTTACCAAACCTCTCGTGCAAACAGTGCCTTTAAGCCTGCTCAGTGAAGCCAAAAGCCTGTTTAATTTGCCCATTGTGGCCATTGGCGGCATTACCCTTACCCATGCACCCGCGCTTATTCATGCCGGTGCCGATATGCTCGCTGTGATTCATGCGCTTTTTACAAGCGATGACATCCAGGCACAATGCCACCAATTTCAACAACTTTTCACCCCCTCACTTACAACTACACCATTGGATTCAAAATGACCCGAATCTACACGCACTCAAATTCATTATTCGCTCAAGCCAAACACGTATTGCCCGGCGGCGTGAACTCACCGGTCCGCGCATTTAATGGTGTGGGCGGCTCACCCCTGTTTTTCAAGGCGGGCGAAGGCCCTTATTTGATTGATGAAGATAACAACCGCTACATTGATTATGTCGGCTCTTGGGGTCCGATGATTTTGGGGCACGCTCACCCACATATTTTAAATGCCATCATAAAAACAGCTGAAAGCGGTTTAAGTTTTGGTGCACCCACCCAAATTGAAACCCAACTGGCGCAGCGTATTTGCCAACTGATGCCGACCATTGAAATGATCCGCATGGTCAGCTCCGGCACCGAAGCCACGATGAGCGCCATTCGTTTGGCACGCGGTTATACCGGGCGCGATAAAATCGTTAAATTCGAGGGTTGTTACCACGGCCACGCAGATTCCTTATTGGTGAAAGCTGGCTCAGGTGCACTCACGTTGGGTATTCCCACCTCCCCCGGTGTTCCTGCAAGCCTGGCACAGCACACCCTTACACTCACTTATAATGATATCGAACAAGTCAAACAGCTTTTTTCACAGTGTGGCGAAGAAATCGCGGCCATCATCGTCGAACCTGTCGCGGGCAACATGAACTGTATTCCACCTGTGCCTGGATTTCTGGAAGTATTACGGCAGGTGTGCGACCAATACGGTACGGTACTCATTTTCGATGAAGTCATGACCGGTTTTCGTGTCGGCTTGGGCGGAGCGCAAAGTCTATACAATATAAACCCTGATCTGACCACCTTGGGAAAAGTAATAGGGGCCGGCTTACCGGTGGGGGCTTTCGGCGGCAAACGAGAGATTATGGAACACTTGGCTCCCTTGGGCCCGGTGTATCAGGCGGGCACCTTGTCGGGCAATCCGGTGGCCATGAGTGCAGGTCTGGCCATGTTAGAGGAAATTTCAAAACCCGACTTTTTTAATTCGCTCACACATAAAGTGAGTCAACTTTGCCAAGGTGTAAAATCGGAAGCCGATAAAGCGGGCATTGCTTTTAGCACCCAGCACGTGGGCGGCATGTTTGGCTGGTTCTTTACAGAGTGCAAAACTGTTACCAATTATGCCCAAGCAACGGCCTGTAATGTGACCCAGTTCAAGAAATTTTTCCATCTGATGCTCGAACAAGGCATCTATCTCGCCCCTTCCGCCTATGAAGCAGGTTTTGTTTCTGCCGCACATCAAGACAAAGATCTGGAAGCGACAATACGCGCAAGCGCACAGGCATTTAAAACACTGTAAAGAAAAAGGCCGATCAACTTGTTAACAAGCGCGACCGGCCTTTATCCACGTTTACATCGTTCTATTTCAAGATCATCAGCACTTTCACTGAGCTATCGACAAGCGTATTGTCCACATAGCCCATGGCCTCTTTATTGCCAGCTACCCAGCTTATAACTTCTTTATCGCCACCTACTTCAACAGGCGGCTTGCCCGTGCCTGAAAACAAAATACCTGCCCAACGACTGCGTGCCTGTTGAGCTGAAATTTCACAACATTTCAGATAGAACTGTTCGCGCAAAGGACTACCAAATGCTTGATCAGCTAGCGTTACAGCAGAACCATCTGCCAAGACAGAAGTGTTACCCAAGTAAATACGTTTTAAATCCTTATCCGATAGACTCGATACACTGTTGGCCGTGTTCACTATAACAGCAATATCAGCTACTGATACGGAGGTAATAGTTAAAGCAACTGCCATAAAACCCATTTTAAGAATGGTATGTTTGACGCTATGCATGTTCATCGCCTCCAATTAAAAGATTAAATCTAGTGTTATGGTGGCAGCGTTCATCGATTCCATTTCCTCGGTCACGTAACCAACATGGTAAAGCCCCCGCGTTCCTTCTTGCGGATTGACATGCAGCATTTCAAATTTCAGCGCCGTGTTAGGTAACCAATCGTAGCGCATACCCAAGGCCATGGACTCCTGTTTTTGCGGGTCAATAGTATCCTGCCCGGTGGTGTCATGGGCGGCATAGGTCACGTATGGCGCCATCTCATTGCGTCGATAAATCAAAGAAAGGTAATAACCTTCACGTTCAAAATCACCCACCGATCTGACCGTGTATTCGCTGACAAAACGTAGATCGCTGAGGTTCATATCCAGGCCAGCGGACCAGAAGTCACCTTTAATACCACCCAAACCACCTCCGCCCAATAAAGCTGCTGTGCTATACAAAGTAGAACACTTAGCCGACGTTGAGGACGTTGCCATACATCGTGCAATGTCGAGTTGAAATGTATTTACAGCCGCAGGATCAATTGCAATATCCAAAGTCTGCTTCACACCTGCGAGTTTAAAACGGTAAAAATCACCATCAATTTGCAGCGCCAAACCCCGGTAATCATCCGATGACATATATTCGGTCAAGGGCTGTTCACTGGCAAAAACCTTACCCAGCACACCTGCAGAAATTTCATTGTCCTGCACCCCATGGAGCAAGGAAATGCTCACATCATGTGCAGCCACATAGGTTTTATACGTGGCCTCTATTCCGGTGTAATCATTAAAAAACTGTTGTTCATACACCTCTTGCGGCGCACGCACCCATGGCATGCTGTAGCCCGCTTCCAGCTGTGAAGAGAATAAATACATGGGCTGCTGCATTCGCCCTAACTTGACCTGTATATTGGGCGCCGCCTTGATCTGCGCATAAAGCCAGTTGGCATTAACATCAAAATTATCGTTATTATTCTTGGCCACCAGTTGCGTGGTCAGCGAAATTTGATCGTTGACAGCAGCAGAACCCTGCAAGCCTAATCGGCTGTCTGTTAAATAACTGCCCTTGTCAGAAATACTATGGAAACGACCATAGGAATATTCATTATCTGATTGGCTAAACGCACCCGTAAAAAAACCACTCCAATGGATCGTATCAACGGCATAAGACGTGGTGGGCGCCATGGTTGCACCCGCCACACAAGCAAAAGCCAGCGAGAGTGTATTTAATTGCCATTGGGGACGAGCAAATACGGATTTTGTCATGAAAAACGCTCCTTGTTTCTATGTGCTTATCTATTAAGCAATTGACTTAAATATAATTAAAAAAAATACCTGCGCATGATAAAAATTAATAAACTACAGCTACGTAAAGTTAGCTCATATCGGCTAGCTGTCAACGTTAGTAGAAATTAAAACACAAAAAAAAACGGTACATTAATTCATGCACCGCTTTTGCGTATTACAAAATGGTTTTTAACTTCAGAAAACCCTGGGCGTCATTAGTCGACGATAAGCTTACCGTTGACTCTCAATTCACCACTCATGTTTTCAAAGTGAATTTCGTCATCATCTTGCTTAAGAAACTGTGCAGTTACACCGCTTTTAGACAAGGATTGCTCAATCTGTTTTTCACCGCCCTTTGCCAAGTCGATCATAACAATACACTGCGTTGCCAACATTTGATCGCGAAACTCACTGATATGGTAATTTTCTCGCATCAGGCCAATGACAAAACCTATGACCGCCCCTGCTATACCAATACCAAACGAAACCGAGCTCATAAGTATCGGCGTTAAATCAAACGTTCCCTTAGGAAAAGCCATCAGGCTGATCGCCGCAAAAACACCCGCCATAATGCCAAACATTGCACCGTATTCCGTGTCTGCCAAAAGATCCTTTCGTTCTGAAAAAGGCAGGGGATTCAAACCATGCACCTGTAATTGGCGATCATCCTTGCATAACATATGGATATGATTCAAAGGAACCTTGGCCGCCAACAAGTTGTCCTGCAGCTTTTTAGCCATATCAACATTCTGTACCAAATAATAATTTCTTTTCATCGCGCGCACTCTTTTCTATTGTTAAATTAATCCTATACGAACACGCCCACACGGGGAGTTTCGAGTATATACGGTTGCATAAACGAAAATACTGTGAATAAAAGACAGC
>DAIRVL010000020.1:11707-24005 GCA_036802845.1 Pseudomonadales bacterium
TAGCAAAATCAGTTGACCATGATTCAACGCTTAGGTATCGTTCTTTGCTTAATTTTACCGTGATGAGTTCAAGGCAAGATATGGCCAAGAAAAAATTCAGCTTTGAAATGGCGCTGTCAGAACTTGAGCAAACCGTCGAACAATTAGAAGCGGGCGAATTAAGTCTGGATGCATCGCTGCTTGCCTTTGAAAAAGGCATTTTACTTACACGCGAATGCCAACAAACCTTGCAGCAGGCGGAACAAAAAATATCCATCCTGGTACAAAAAAATGGGCATGACGAGCTAACACCTTTTGCAGAAGAGGAAAATAATGACAGCTGAATCACTTCAGACTTTTTTTCAACGCTGCCAAACCCACTGCAATCAACAACTCAACCAGTTACTTCCTCCACAAACAGACTGTTTGCTGCAACAAGCCATGCGTTATGCGGCGCTCATCGGCGGCAAGCGTATTCGCCCCATTTTATGTTATGCAAGCGCCGAGTTTCTTGGTGCACCGATTCACTACGTAGACAACATCGCGTGTGCCATTGAGCTTATACACGCCTATTCACTGGTTCACGATGATCTACCCGCCATGGATAACGATTCACTGCGCCGCGGCCAGCCAACCTGTCACATTCAGTTTGGTGAAGCCCAAGCCATTCTTGCCGGTGATGCACTGCAGGCACTCGCTCTTGAACTCATCGCCAGGCCTTCTGAACATATTGCGCCCGTGCAACAGCTTAAAATTGTCCAGAAACTGAGTCATGCCAGCGGACTCAATGGCATGGCTGGGGGGCAAAGTCTTGACCTGCTCAGTGAAGGCAAGCACATCACCGTAGGCGAACTTGAAACGATTCATCGCAAGAAAACAGGTGTTTTACTTGAAGCCTGTGTCACGTTGTCAGCCATGGCTTGTAATGCCGACACCTCCACTTTTAATGCATTACAGGAATTTTCTCAGCATATTGGTCTGTGTTTTCAGGTAAAAGACGACATCCTTGACGTCATAGGTCAGACGGAAATCATTGGCAAAACACAAGGCACCGATCACCAGGCTAACAAGGCCACTTATCCCTCTATTCTTGGCCTTGAAGCGGCGCAAGCTATGGCAGAAAACCTGCATCGCGCAGCGATCGATTCATTATCAAATTTTGATGCCTCCGCACAAACCCTGCGTCAAATAGCTGATTTCATCCTCACCCGATCACACTAAACCTGCGCGTTTCATTCCCGCGACTTACCTATCACACCTTCGGTACGCTACAATGCCGAAACAATACGATTAAATCGAACCTTCTTCTCAGATGCCTATGTTCTATAAAATACCCACTGAACGACCTTTGACGCCGCTACTCGACACAGTTAATGATCCGGCTCATCTCCGGCAGTTCGATATAGTGCAGCTGACGCAACTAGCCCGAGAGTTGCGCGAATACATGCTCTATAGCACAGGGCAGACGGGGGGGCATTTTGGTGCCGGTCTAGGTGTTGTTGAGCTGACCATTGCTCTTCATTACACCCTAAACACTCCATCGGACCGCCTGGTTTGGGACGTAGGCCACCAGGCTTATCCTCACAAGATACTCACCGGGCGACGCGAGAAAATCCTGACCATGCGCCAGGATCATGGTCTTTCGCCTTTTCCAAAACGCTGTGAAAGCCCTTATGACACCTTTGGTGTTGGCCACTCCAGCACTTCAATTTCCGCCGGACTGGGCATGGCTGTTGCCTCCAGCCTCACCAATAAAGAGCGAAAAGTGGTCGCGGTTATTGGCGATGGCGCGATGACTGCGGGCATGGCCTTTGAGGCGATGAATCATGCCTCACACCAGCAATCCAACCTGCTGGTCGTACTCAATGATAACAACATGTCAATCTCGCCCAATGTAGGTGGACTTTCGAACTATTTTGCCCGCATTTGGTCAAGCAAACTCTACACCTCGGTCCGTGAAAGCGGGAAAAAAGTTCTCTCCACACTGCCTGGTCCTGCCTTGGAACTGGCTCGCCGTACCGAGGAGCACATGAAGGGCATGGTTTCGCCAGCTACCCTCTTCGAGGAGCTCGGCTTTAACTACATTGGTCCTATTGATGGTCATGATTTGGAATCACTGATTTCCACCCTGCAAAACATGACTGGATTACGTGGCCCACAACTTCTGCATGTAATTACTAAAAAGGGCAAGGGTTTTGCTCCCGCTGAAGCGGATCCAATCCAATACCACGCTATTGGAAAAACTGCCGCAAACAAAAGTGACAAACCGAAAAAATCCCCCCCCAAATATCAGGATGTGTTCGGCCAGTGGATCTGCGATATGGCCGAGATGGATTCTCGTTTGATTGGCATCACACCCGCGATGCGTGAGGGCTCCGGATTAGTGGCATTCTCGCAACGCTTTCCCGATCGTTATCATGATGTCGCTATTGCCGAGCAACATGCCGTTACGTTTGCCGCAGGTTTGGCCTGTGAGCAGATGAAACCGGTGGTTGCTATTTACTCCACTTTTCTGCAGCGCGCTTACGACCAGCTCATTCACGATGTCGCCATCCAGAATCTGGATATACTCTTTGCCATTGACCGTGCTGGATTAGTAGGTGAAGACGGCGCCACCCATGCAGGCAGCTTCGACTTGTCTTATTTGCGTTGTATTCCGAATATGGTAATAGCCACACCCTCTGATGAAAGTGAATGTCGTTTATTACTCAGTACGGCGTACCATTATCCTGGACCAGCGGCGGTGCGCTACCCCCGCGGACAGGCAGTGGGTGTGGATATTAATCCATCACTTGATGTGCTGCCGATTGGAAAGGGTATCGTAAGAAAAACAGGCAAAAACATTGCCCTACTGGTTTTTGGTACAAGCCTTGCGCCCAGTCTGGTCGCAGCCAGAAAACTGGATGCCACAGTGGCCGACATGCGCTTTGTCAAACCACTTGATGAAGCCTTGTTGACAGAACTTGCTGAACAGCACGATCTGCTTGTGACTATCGAAGAAAACACCATAGCCGGTGGCGCGGGCTCAGCCGTCCTGGAATTTTTGGCGCGCAGCGGGCAGATTAAACCTTTTCTGCAACTAGGATTGCCTGATCGATTTCTCGAACATGGCACCCATAACCACCAACTCACCAGCTGCGGACTCGATGAGCAAGGCATTTATACTGCCATTAAAGCCCGATGGCAGCAGTTGCTTAACAAGACTGCTGAATCGGTCGCGCTTTAGTCTGTACAAACAGCTTGTACAGACTTTTAATCCGTAAACGATGATGCTTGTTGCAGGCATAACCATTGAGCACCTGCCCAAGCAATCAGTCAGTCAAAACACACACCGATACGCCGCCCCACTTCTTCATAGGCCTCAATTACACCACCCAGCCCCTGACGAAAACGATCTTTATCCAGTTTTTTACGTGTTTCTTTGTCCCACAAACGACATCCGTCCGGGGTAAACTCATCGCCCAAAATCACTTCGTCGTTGAACAAACCAAATTCCAGCTTGTAATCTACCAGCAATAGACCACCTGCCAGAAACAAGTCTTTGAGCACCTTGTTTACCGCAAAAGTCATCTGCTTCATTTGGGCAACCTGCTCCGGAAGCGCCCAGCCAAAGGACTGTATGTGATACTCGTTAATCATGGGATCACCGAGCTGATCATTTTTCAGGAAGAACTCAAATGTCGGCGGATTCAAATCCAGACCTTCTGCAACACCCAGGCGCCGGCAGATACTGCCAGCCGCAATATTACGAACAACACATTCGATAGGAATCATTTTCAAGCGTTTAACAACGGATTCGTGTTCCGACAACAATGACTCAAAATGGGTTTTGATGCCCTGCGCTTCCAATTTCCGCATGATAAAAGCATTGAATTTATTGTTCACCATGCCTTTACGATCAAGCTGTTCAATTTTCTTGCCATCAAACGCAGAGGTATCGTCTCTAAAAAACAGAATGAGTTTATCCGGAACATCAGTCTCATAGACTGACTTTGCTTTGCCTCGGTACAATTCTTCTCGTTTGTTCATATTTGCTCCCCGATAGACCCCACTGTCTGGCACCATTCGTATCACGCGAGCTGCTACAACAAGCACCAAATGCGCACTATTTTTATTAAAACCATTAAAACCACTAACACACTAAACAAGGCCGCCTATCGACGTTGAAATGTTTACTCCATATCTTCTTTGAGCGAAGAAAGTAAAGCCGATTGCACGTCTCGACTCAGCTGAGCATTGTCAGCGCTCTTGACTGTGACAAAGGTAAGGCCCTTTTCAGAGCGCACGCTTAAATATAAACGACCACTACCAATCTCTTCTTTTTTAAGGTTGGCATTTTTCAGCAGCTGTTTGTAAAAGGGGCGAATGTCTCCTGATTCATCCATTAAATCCAGATAATAAATCCCCTGCGCGCGATTCAAATCTTTCACGGGATATTTCCCGTTTTTCAGCGCATCGCCCACTCTTTTCCAGCCGTAGTTAAAATCCTGGCGCAATTTAAGCGTCATGCGGCCATCCAGCCACGTAATTTCAGCCAGGGGTTCAGCTGAAATACTTTGTCCCGCTAACGTGATATCGGTCTTGCTGTAGTCCTGTTGTAATAAAAAACGGTGCAGACGGGTCAATGTCGTGTTGACCTGGGGCAAGAGCGTATCAGTAACCGTCCAATCTAATTCCATACTTTTGTTTTGCGACAGCGGTGGCGCTAACTGTTCAATAATGGATACGTACAAAAGACTGACATCGGCATCATTGCCCTTTTCCACCCGAATTCGCAGTTTACGGTACACTTGGGAATCTTTAGTGGCAGAGTCGGAAAACAGCGTCGCATTCTTTGTTGTTGCAGACAGCCACTCACTCTCCAGAGTTCCCAGTCGTGCATCTTCACGATCCACCGCTAATGAAGCTTCTTGCATGTATTGACGCATAAGACGCCATACCTGCCCAGGTGCGGCATTCAGGCGAATCCATTGACGCGCGCCTTTTTTACGCAATTGTACTTTTTGATCGTCCCAGATGATTTCCAGGGGTTTAGGCTGAAGCAATTTTATTTTTTTACTGGGCGGCTCAGCGACCATACCCGCTGGTAAATCAGGGATAGGAAAGGGATCTAAAAACTGCGGTGGTGACAGCGGCGCAGGCACCTTTAAGCGAACAATATCCGACTTGCCAGAAACCAGTGTTTCTTTATTTTCTGGCAGCAAACCGCATGCTGCTATCCAGATGCACATTTGAAGAGCAAGCAATTTAAAGCCTGTCCGTATCACTGTTGTATTCCTTATTTTGATTTAGCAGAGAAAGAACCGAACATCTACGATGTCATAACACATGGGCCGTCTTCAACGCAGACCTTACGACATCATGATATTGGGGACTGAGCTCAGTCAGAGGCAGCCGCAAATAAGGTTGTATCAAACCCATTTCAGCCAGCGCCCATTTCACCGGTATAGGATTGGACTCAACAAACAGATTTTTGTGCAAGGCGACCAGCGACCTATTTATAGCGCGCGCTTTTTCAGCCTCACCGGACAACGCGGCCGCGCACATCTGCGCCATTTGCAAAGGCGCAACGTTCGCCGTTACCGAGATATTGCCTTTGGCCCCCATAAGAATCAGCTCCACCGCTGTCGCATCGTCACCGGAATACACGGTGAATTTATCGCCACACAGCTCAAGCACTTGTCTGCCACGCTCCAAATCACCTGTCGCCTCTTTAATTGCCACAATATGGGGTACTGCTGCCAAACGTGCCACCGTTGTTGGCAGCATATCCACCGCCGTACGTCCGGGAACATTGTAAAGTATCTGCGGAATTGCCACGGCCTCGGCAATTGCTTTGTGATGACGATAAAGCCCTTCTTGCGTTGGCTTATTGTAATAAGGTGAAACCAGTAAACAGGCATCGGCACCTGCCTGTTTTGCACTGGCAGTCAACTCAATGGCTTCGCGCGTACAATTTGCGCCGGTGCCCGCAATGACGGGCACCCTGCCGCGCACTCTATGGGCAACGAATTTTATTACCGATGTGTGCTCATTGACATCCAGCGTTGCTGACTCGCCTGTGGTGCCTACGGCGACTATCGCATCGGTTTTTTTTTCTATATGCATTTCGACAAGCTGCGCCAGCCTGTCCCAGTCGACACCGCCATCGGCCACCATTGGCGTCACCAATGCTACGATGCTACCTTTTATCATCAAAATCGTCTCCGAATCATGCGGCCATGTGCTGACCAAAACCAATGCAATTAAACGAGCAATACTACAAAGCCTGTCCTGCAAATACAAGGGAAGGGGATTTTATAATTGGCCTGCAAAATGACGGCAGAACAACACGCCCCTGCACAAATTCGCCACCCATTTAACACGCATAACTCCCTTAGCACCTGTTCATGATATTAATCAAAGAATACAGTGCAAGTCGGACGCAGGTGAAAAAGCAGAGTGTGCACGACGAGCAATACATGAGCATTTTTAGCGCGCTTCCAACGCCGCGATGCGCCCTTCAGCGAGATCATGAACAGGCTCTTATAAAAACCGTATTTTCATTATTTAAGCTGAGTCGTGTCGCACCGGGTGAACACGTCCCACTCAAGGTAAGTGCCAGAGACTCTTGTACAAACTTTACTTCGGCCATCGCCAGCAATTCCAAGACTCGACACGCAGCCCTGGTTCACAGGAGAATTGATCTCATAAATTGATAAAGCGCATATATACGTTATAGTTGTACGCAATATTTTCAACTTTTTCCGCAGGATCGCTCATGACCGTTACAATAGGCCACGCCGTAGAAAACTTTTTCATGCCGGCCACGGGTTTGAAAGATATCAAACTTTCTGCTCTGCTTGGTTATAATGTAGTGCTGTATTTTTATCCCAAAGATGAAACACCGGGCTGCACGATGGAAGGGCAGGATTTCAGTGCCCACTACGACGCCTTCAAAAAAGCGCGCACGCTCATCTTTGGCGTATCAAGAGACAGTTTAAGCACGCACGAACAGTTTAAAGCCAAAGAAAGCTTCCCCTTTGAACTCATCTCAGACAGCGATGAACACCTGTGCCAACTCTTTGATGTCCTCAAACCAAAGAACATTGCAGGAAAAGACATTATCGGCGTAGAGCGCAGCACATTTCTTATCGATAAGCATGGAATTCTAAGAAAGGAATGGCGCGGAGTGAGTGTCGCCGGCCATGTTAAAGAGGTACTCCAGGCGGTCAGCAACTTGGGCTAATTGATAGATTTCTGCACAAATTCAATGCAGCTGGCCACACATCGTTATGGATAACGCTCTATACATCGTCTATGCATTTACCTTATCAGGAGACGTCATTGCTTCATCACGTTGAAAACTCTTGGGCCAGGCCGATACAACGGCTTTTACCAGTGTTGCCAGGGGGATCGCAAAAAAAATACCCCAAAATCCCCATAATCCACCGAAAATCAATATCGCCACAATGATGGCCACAGGGTGAAGATTCACGGCCTCCGAAAATAAAATAGGCACCAAGACATTTCCATCCAAGGCCTGGATAACCGTATAAATAATCATCATGGTCAGAAAAGACGAATTCGGGGCATCCCAGCCAAATTGAAAATATCCCACCAGAACCACGGGAATCGTCACAACCACTGCACCAACGTAAGGCACCACCACCGACAGCCCCACCAGCAGCCCCAACAGTGCGGCATACTCCACATGAATTATTTGAAAACAGATAAACGTCGCCAGACCAACAATAAAAATTTCTATGACCTTGCCACGAATATAATTGCTGATCTGCTCATCCATTTCCAACCACAGGGCTTTGAGTAGCGCGCGCTTTACCGGCAAAAATGATTGCATCCAGTAAATGATTTGCCGGGAATCTTTCAAGAAAAAAAACACCATCACCGGCACAAGCACTAAATAGACCAGAAGCGCCATCACATTGGGCAGCTTGGACAACGAAAACGACAGAATATTCTGTGCTGCCGAGGCAATCTCCTCACTCAAACGCGTACTCCATTGCAAAGCCTGATCTGCGCTGATCAATTCCGGATACTTGCCCGGCAAGGTTTCAAACCACAGGCTGGCATCCTTGAGTGCAGTGGGCAACTGCGCATTCAAAAACTCCGAAAGTTGTTGCCAGACCAGAGGCAATACCACCACGATAAATGTCACAAAAAAACCCAAGGTCAACACATAAACCAACAAAACACTGCCCCATTCAGGCACGCCACGCCGGGTGAGAAAAATCACTGGGCCACGCAACAAATACGCAAGCACAATGCTGGTAAATACCGGCGTCAGCATGGCGCCAAATAAAAAGAAAACGGCAAAAATCAGCAACAACAAGAACAATAAGGAAATAGCCTCTTCATCTGACAGGTAGTTCTTGATCCAGGAATTTATTATTTTAAGCGCGCTCATTACTTTACCATCACCTGTTTTCTCGCCCAGATCATCAGTATAGCCAATGATTTTTATCGTTTTTTAATCCAGAAATGGTACTCGTTAGCCAAGTCGTCATACAGAAGCAACTCATGTCCTGCCTGTTTCAGAAAGACATTAAAATCCCTGACGGAACCTTTATCGCTGGTGATCACATGCAACACAGCGCCCGCGTTAATCAGCGTTAACTTTTGCTTCATTTTCAGCAGAGGCAAGGGGCACAGGTAGCCCGTGACGTTCAACACTTCATCGCATTCTGGTGCCTGATCCATTTTCACCTCTTGAGTACATGCGTATTAAGCAAGGTTCGCGTTATACTCCTACACTGTGTAGCATACGCCAACTCTATTTTATTAATTTATTCTCCGGATTTTTCTTTGTTCGTAGCCATCAAGCAGGCCATACGCACTTTTTTCGTTCTTTGTCCAAAGAGAGGACGAGGCTTCCTTGCACTCCTGCTTTTTTTGGCCCCGCCATTACTTGGAAACACGCCCGAAAATACCGAGCTTCCCTTACTGGGTGATCACACTTCCAGTATTGTCGCACCCGAAAAAGAAAAAGAATTAGGTCAAAGCTGGTTACGTGCACTTCGCGCGCAAGCGCCCTTGCTTAACGACCCTTTTGTGCTCAATTATCTGCAAGCCATCACACATCGACTGGCAAGTAAAAGCGATCTGACTAATCAACAGCTGGATTTAGTGATCGTTGACAGCCCGGCCATTAATGCCTTTGCCGTTCCCGGCGGCATTATCGGCGCTAACGCCGGACTCTTCCTGCATGCTCAAACGGAAGGCGAACTGTCTGGCGTACTGGCCCACGAACTGGCCCACTTAAGTCAGCGACATTTCGCCCGCACCATTGAAGAGGCCAAAAAAAATCAATGGATTCACGGTGCAGCCATTTTGGCGAGCGTGTTACTGATCGCCACCAGCAACAGTGAATCGGGTTATGCGGCTCTCGCCACCACGCAGGCTGCAGCGGTCCAATCGCAACTGCGTTATAGCCGACGTAATGAGCAAGAGGCCGATCGTATCGCTATAGGCACCTTGGTCAATGCCAATATAGATCCAACATCAATCGGCAGCTTCTTTCAACGCATGCAAAAAGCCTATCAATACAGCGGCCAAAAACCGCCGGAATATCTTCTGACACACCCCGTCACTGAATCAAGAGTTTCTGAAGCCAAAGACCGGGCGGCACAATACAAATCACGGTATTACCCTGAAGGTTCTGATTTCTACCTGATCAAAGCCCGTATTGAAACGCAATATACACGGGATCTGCAAAATGCCATCACCCGCCATTACACACAATTAGAAACCAGTCCAACCCTGCAACAACTGATGACACGCTATCGCCTGGTCATGTTGCTCAATAAGGCGCAACGTTTTAAGGAGGCCGAAACAGAGTTGCTCAAGTTATCGCACATGTTTCCCAATAACTTGTTACTGCAAATAAGTCAGGCTGAACTAAAAATGGCTGCCAAAGACAACGGGGCCGCAATTCAAATTCTCACCCAGCTAAACAAAATCTACCCCGATCACTACGTTATCACCTTGCTTTACTGCCAGGCCCTGCTGTATCAGAAAAACGGCACACAAGCCTTACCTTTGCTTGAACATATCAAAGCCTTCTACCCCAACTCACCCGATATCTGGGATCTGCTTGTGCAGGCCTACGGTTATAACGGTGACATTATCAGCGTGCACCTGGCGCGGGCCGAGCAGCTCTATCTAAAAGGCGCATCGGACAAGGCCATTGAACAATTACAGTTCGCACGCGCCTTGGTTGATCATGACTTCCCTCTGCAGGCAAAAATTGAAACACGTATCCAGCAAATCGAAAGCAGCGACAAGAATCTGAAACTCTAATTCAAATACGCGAGCAAACTGCTGCTGTTACAGGATCGACTCCCAACCCGCATAGAGGTATGAGACCCCGCACCGTCACAGCAAAAAATCTTAACGCTTGGGTCTGCCCGCCTTTCTTTGCGAAGCATTATCTTTGGCAAAGTCGAGCATGCGATTAAGGGGTATCAAGGCCTGGCGGGCCAGTGCTTCATCAACCCGAATTTCATTGGCTAGCGACGGTGACTCAAGCACGTCGGCCAGATTTTGCAATTCATTCATGGCCATCCACGGACAATAGGCGCAACTGCTACAACCCGCACCGGCACCGCCCGTTGGTGCAACAACAAAGGTTTTCTCAGGATTTTGCTGTTGCAGCTTGTAAAAAATTCCTTTGTCAGTGGCCACAATAAACACCTCATTGGGCATTTGTTTGGCGGCATTGATAAGTTGGGTGGTTGATCCAACAACATCGGCCATTTCAACGATGGCGGCAGGGGATTCCGGATGAACCAACAGCGCGGCGTCAGGATAGAGATGCTTCAATTTGCTGACACCGCTGGCTCTGAATTCATCGTGCACAATACACGCACCATCCCAGAGCACCATATCGGCGCCTGTTTGCTTGGCAATATAGGCGCCCAGATGTTTATCGGGCGCCCACAGAATGTCTTTTCCCTGACCCGAGAGATAATCAACCACATCAAGTGCAATACTGGAGGTCACCACCCAGTCGGCCCGCGCCTTTACCGCCGCCGAGGTATTGGCATAAACCACCACGGTATGATCGGGATGCTGATTACAAAAGTCATTAAATTGATCTGCCGGACAGCCCAAGTCGAGCGAGCAGGTTGCCTCAAGCGTAGGCATTAAAACGCGCTTATCAGGGCTTAGAATTTTGGCCGTTTCACCCATAAAACGCACCCCGGCAACGACCAGCGTACTTGCTGAATGCGCCTTGCCAAAACGCGCCATTTCCAGTGAATCGGACACACAGCCGCCGGTTTCTTCAGCCAGTTCCTGCAACAGCGCTTCAGTATAATAATGCGCAACCAGTACAGCGTCTTCTTTCTGCAACAGGTGTTTTATTCTGCTTTTATAGGCCGATTGATCCTGACGGCTCAACTGAGTCGCTTTATGTGGATTATCCAAATGCTCGCGTACCAAAAGTGCGTCGTTGTGATGGCTCATAGAAATCAGGCCCAAACTGCAGGAGGATTAAATATATTTAAGTAAACTCTGTGTTCACAGAAGTGGGATAATAAACCATCAAGGACAAGAGGAGCCAGCACCACGATTTCAGATACAGCACGCCTTATCCTCACAATAACAGGCTATTGATTCGATACAAAACCTTTTCCCTCTTGAATAAAGTAACAACGAAACCCATCTCTATCATGGTGTTTGACTCCAGACCTAAAATCAGTCAACACTGCCACAGCACCCCGACAACACATTATTTTTACGCAAGAGAAGAGGCGCCTTTACAGTGCGAATAATTGTTATCCTCCTGATTATAGGGCTCGCCTTGTGCAGCAAGGCTGCCTATGCAGGCATTGTTGTAATGTGGGAATTACCCGCCAGAAAAATGCACTTCAAGGTGGAGTATGAAAATGCTGAAAATGTCCGTATGAGCATTGAAGACAATCTCTACCTGCTCGTCCGTGGTTCTAACATTTATGTTATCAACGAAGGCAGTGTCACAGATGTCAACGCATTCAGGGACAAAATTAAAGATTGGGCCATCGTGCGTTTCCTTGCCGATCGAATGGACGCCCGCTCCAAAAAAATTCCCGCACCCGGCACATTAAAGGCAACGGGGCGCACCGAAGTAGTCGCGGGAATCCAAGGTGATGTTTACCATACTGAGATCACTGACCCTGAAAGTGGCAAAAAAGAACAACGGGACATTGTATTGACAACAGATATTCGCCTGGTCAAATTAAAACAGAGTATGCAGGAAATATCTGACAGAAACATGAGAACCTTCCATAATCATGGCTTTACTCACATGCGAGACTCCTTTAACCAATCATTCCCACCC